>CAZMWD010000155.1:0-5901 GCA_964569685.1 uncultured Cocleimonas sp.
CCAATCGTGATAAACAAAGGTAGCTCATTTAGCCAACGGTAATATTTACCACTGTGTTCTAAATAACCTGCTTCCATTTGTTTCACTTTTATGCGACACCACCAATGATAGCCCAGCAAAAACCCAACCAATAATAATTTAACATGCATCCATCCGCCCGTAATGCCGTAACCGAGCCAAAGCCATAAACCCAGCATGATCGCAATCATCATCATAACCGTCATAAAGCCGTAAAGCTTACGCGCCATTATCGCCAAACGATCAACATTCTGCCCTGCTTTTTTACCTTCAACAAAATGAACAAAAATGCGAGGAAGATAAAAAATACCCGCCATCCATGACATTACAAAGAGAATATGGAATGTTTTAACCCACAGCATTAATGAATCCTTTGGTTTATTTAGGTGCTCTAGGAGGCTGTCCGAGAATAGAACAAGCTACTGCAAATCTGTCTGATTGCACCTATTTTCAGTTCAAATTCGTCAAAGGGAACAACCATTCTCCTCTTTTGAACTAAAAATAGGCGCTAATCAGCCAAATTTTCGCTACGCTTACTATTCTCGGACAGGCTCCTAGTCTTGTAGAGGCCTAGGAAAATGAAAATCTTTATCTATCCCTGTGGATTTATAAAGTTGAGCAAATCTTTTTCCACTGATTTTAGTTTCATCCGTTCCAATAACAACCTTAGCATCTACCACCCTTTTTCTAAAAGATTTCACGGGTAACTTTTTATCCAAAATAATCTCAAAAATAGTTTGTAATTCCGTTAATGTAAACTTTTTGGGTAATAAGGCAATAGGCAATGCGGTATACAAGGTTTTTGATCGTAAACGTTTAACCGCCTTTTGCAATAGCAGATTATGGTCAAACGCGAGTGAAATTGTTTCAGCATCTTCCTCAGGATACCAGTCTGAATTTTTCAGTAACTTTTTATTGATCTTTGTTATATCTATTAACGCAAAGTATAAAATAGTCACCGACCAACCACGTGGATCACGACTACCATTACCCATTGATTCTACCTGCTCAAGATAAGGGAGTTTCACGCCGGTTTTTTCTTTTAACTTTCTAAGTGCCGTTTCTTCAAGACCATTATCATTTTTTAAATCGATAAAACCTCCGGGTAATGCCAGTTTATCTTTTTCGGGGAAAGCATCTCGGCTTAACAATAAGACATTCAACTTTTTATCAATAATAGAGAAAATCGCCATATCAACCGTGGTGAGCGGAACATCATAGTCATTGACTTTATAGTCTTTTAAAAACTGCTTTTCTGGCGACACTAGAATCTCCCTTTAGAATCTATTGATCAGTGAGTTTACATGATGATTTGAAGAACCATAACTTACAATAAACACCTCAAGATTTATATCTTTATACAATTTTAATGCACGTTCAATAGCGTTGATAATCCAAATAGACTTATTACCAAATGCGCCACCACCGAGTAGCGTTAAGAAAACGCTATTATTCCCTGAGTTTATCGCATTAATTATTCCCGCACACAAAGTGGCTTCGTAAGATGCCTCTAACACCAGCGAGGCAAATGGCATCCATAAATGAGAATCATGTTGAGAATAAGCCACTGGCAATGCGGAGCAATAAGCTTGTGATACTTTATGCTTTGAACTAGAAAGTGTTACCTCGGTGTTTTTTTGTAATCCAATTCTTAATAACTGTCTCAGAGCATCAATTTCTGATTCGCTCTTATTATTAAGAATACCATTGATTGTTTTAAGTCCATTCTCCGAAGCTAACGCATAGCCATTCTTCATCATCCAAAGACTATTATCAGCATTACCTAAAACATCGCCTAGATCGCTAAGCGTATCTATTTGACTATTAAAATATTGACCTCTCTTACCATTGACCTTTGTAAAATAATTCCTAACTATCGTCCCTGCTCCCGCTGCTATTGCACAAGCAGGACCTTGTGTTGGATCAGATTCATAACCATCAATACCGCTTTCTGGCGTTACTTCTGGCGATACCATTTCGAGCAAATTAAATTGTGAGGCTACTTGAAACAGACTTCCTTCATTTGCTTTATCTTTATGTAACGCTTGCACATCAGCAATTATTTCCTTCACAAGCAAACGACCTGTAGGTAGCTGTTGAGACTCAATTTCTGCCCTTAATTCACCTAAGCTTGGTATTGAAAGCTTGCCACAAGCAAAAGACTCTCCTGTCATTTTGGATGTTAACTTTTCACCTTCCAATAAAAAATTGTCTCGCACTTGTTCGGGAGATTCTTCTGTAAAACCTGTTAATTTTTTAAACCACATTGAGTTTATCTCCAATAATAAAACTCCCTTTGCTATTGTAAAGACAAAGGAAGTTACTTTTTGTCATGCTTGATTTAACCGTGCACGAATTTCAGCTAACGAAGTCTCTTTAACCAACTTCCCATCTTTAAAGACTGTTTCTAAAAGCCCTTGAGATTCTTGCTCCTTGCTTTGCTTATCAAACAGTATGAATCCACGTTCATTCTCTTCGACGCGCAACAGTCCTGATGCTGATTTTTTATCGCCTCGATCCGTCACAGGGTCTTTTGAGATATTTCTACCTTCATCACTCACTTGTCCCCACGTGGCTTTCATCGCAAAACCAAAACTATCGCGTGTTAAGTGTTGGTAGGTATAACTGCCAATACCAAAGACAATATTACTTGAAGCAAAACCTTTCTTCTCCAAACCGTCTAAGATTGCTTTTGCGCGTGGTAGCGTAATCGAATCACCGTAGATCAAACCCACTCTTTCATTAAGCATTTTGTAACCTTGGGCTGATTCTGTTCCGCCAAAAATATCCCATAAACACTCAACTGCGCCTTTGTATTCTGGCGAGCCGACAATAGCATCAGGATCACCTGCAATGACTTTGACAGGGTCGCCACTATCAGGGCGAAAAACCACTTTTGCTAATCCAATGGCATTTTCTTCACGAGCTAAAATATCAGCTTTAAGCTCCTTAGAATATTCAGTAATCACTTTCCAAAAATCCCAAGTATCCGAAACAATACTTACCACTCCGCTAGGGTATAGGTCTTTGATCAAATAACGAAAGGTCTCAATCTCGTTATCTTGCAAGCCCATGCTCATCACACTGTGCTCGGTTGCAGGTACGGATACACCAACAATATCATCGGATGCGTTATACACCTCTTCCGCATAATCAATTGCCGCAACTGTATCTGTACCAATAAAACTGGTTAAGTGACCCAGACCCGACTGCGCCGCATCGACAATACCGCTCATGCCTCTTGAGCTAAAATCATGCCCTTGAATATCAACAAACTCCAACGGCGCACCTGTTTTAATCGCATATTCTGTAAATAACTTACGGTATTCCAATGCAATAGTTGCCGTTGTAGATGGCTTCCAAATTTCAGCGCTAATCGCGGTCTCTATATAATTTGTAAGCCAAAAAAACTCAGGCATTGTATTAATCACTGTAAACATAGGTACTTTTATATTTACTCGACTGCCCTCTGGCAATGCCTTAATTTTAAGAGGCAAATAACCTAGATCGTGCAAGGCTTCAATGTGATCCAATGGGATTGCACCCTCACCTAAGGATTTATCCATACGTTTTTTGTATTTCGCAATCACCTCATCTTTGGGTTGATTAAAAAAGCCTTCATCCCACGCTTTTATCAAATAATTTTTGATAAAACCTTGTAAGCCAACAAATACGACTCTGTCATCAAACGAATCTGCTACAGGCGCAAGGCGCGATGATCTTGGCGTAAAGTTAGAATAAACAAATTGCGTACCCGCAGGATATTGTCTTCTGTGATCCGCTTTATAAAAATCGATGGTATTTAAGGGGTTGTAGTTCATATCTTGGTACTCCTCTTGTTTGTTTGTGTATTTTCACTTACTGAGTAATCAATCATGGTTAATCGTTTATCTTTCACTTGTGGAAAACTATTCGTTGTGTAAATTTCATCTATTAATTCATCAAACACCTCCAACCCTTTACTAAAAATTCCATGTGTTACATATAAAATAACACGCTTTACTTTTTTCTCTCTAAGCCGCTTCGCTATCTCTACAAATGTTCTGCCTCCATCGCAAATATCGTCAATGATAATGGCTGTTTTTCCATCTAAGCTGTCTGTCGATAGCTGTGTATCTATAATTTTTCCTGTTGACGGCTCTCTCACCTTTTCGGAAAAAATCATCTGCTCAACAGAAAAACGTTCTTTAACCTTTTGGCACTTAGCTTTTGCACCTTTATCAGGACAAACTAAAATGGCGTTGTTAGCTTGTAAAAGGTCAACTAAATTTTTATTCGATGCAATGATCGTATCTTGAGAAATATTAATAGCGCCTGTTAATGCCTGTGTAACAGAGCTGTGTACATCCCACACCGTTATTAAGTTAGCCTTTAAGTCCGTAATCATTTTTGCAACTACTTGTAACGAAAATGCCTGACCAACCGAACTTACTCTGTCTTGACGTGCATAAGGAAAGTATGGAATCTCGATATTAATCTCACTCTCATCGCCATAGTGGTTTTGCAAAGCATTGTTTACTAGAAGCAACGCCATCAAATCATCACTGCTATGAATATCAGCCCTAACCTCAATACGCTTCGGCGCATTCTCAGGGAGACTATTTAATTGCACATGAACCTCTCCTCCTGAAAAGGTAAGCAAACTCACTGGTATGTTTGGCTTTGTTATTAAAACAGACATTGCATGGTCTCCTTATATTGTCCCTATATCACTATATATTTATATAGTGTCATAGTGACCATAATATTGTCAACTGTTTTTCTACATAAGGTTTGTTATTATCTAAGGGATTAGCTTTTATACTGCACAAGGAACACAACTTGACCGATAAAATCTCAACTAACACACTCTTCTGGCACGATTACGAAACATGGGGCGTAGACCCACGTCGCGACCGTGCAGTGCAATTTGCGGGCATTCGTACCAATCTTGATTTGGAAGAAGTAGCTGAACCCGTGATGTTTTATTGCAAACCCACCACGGATTTTTTACCACACCCCGATGCGGTAAGAGTGACCGGTATAGCGCCACAACTTGCAGATAAAGAAGGGGTTAACGAAGCCGAGTTTTTTGGTCGAGTTCAAGAGGTTTTCTCTGTGCCCAACACCTGTGGCGCGGGCTATAACAGTATTCGTTTTGATGATGAAGTGACCCGCTTTGGCTTTTATCGCAACTTTATCGACCCCTATGCACGCGAATGGCAAAACGGCAATAACCGCTGGGATATTTTGGATTTAGTGCGCATGACCTATGCGCTACGCCCCGAAGGCATCAACTGGCCAACACGGATTGATAATAAGGGGGTTGAAGTCGCCAGTTTTCGTTTAGAACATTTAACCAAAGCCAACGATATTGAACAGGTCGGCGCACACGATGCATTGGTGGATGTACGTGCCACCATCGACATTGCGCGCCTGATCAAAAACAAACAACCGCGTTTATACGATTTTTTTTACAATCTGCGCATAAAAAGCAATGTTGCACCGTTACTTAATACTCACACCGAACTCAGCCAACGCAAAACGATGTTACATATCTCCGGTATGTTCCCTGCCGAACTCGGTTGTATTGCGCCCATCGTGCCGTTGCTGGTTCATCCTATAAATAAAAACGAAATTCTCTGTTACGACCTGCGCCATGACCCCAGCGATTTTTTAAAAATGAATGTCGATGAAATCGTCGACAACCTCTATAAGCCCCGTGCGAAGCGCGATGAGAATCATAAACACGTGGCACTTAAAGGTGTACATATCAATAAATCACCGGCGCTATCACCACCCAATACCCTCACCGCAGAACTTGCTGAAAAATGGAGAATTGACTGGGGAATCATCGAACAACACAAACAACAACTATTAGCCGATGAAACTATTATCCGTCGT
>CAZMWD010000156.1:0-4351 GCA_964569685.1 uncultured Cocleimonas sp.
GTCTCTTATAGGTATTAAAAATACGCTGCCCCTGTTGGATTGTACCCCGAGCTGTTAGGTGTGTAACGTCGTATTTTTCGAGCCCGCGCATACTAAAAAAGGCAATGCTTTTATCTTCAGATGCTAGTTTTTTTTGTGCCTCTACAACCTGTGGTCGTAGTAGAACATGCGGGTGTTGTTCATCAAGGCTAAGTATGACGGGAATAGTGGGGTCTTTGATGATATTGGTACGAAGGTGGTGTAACATCTTTTTTAGATGCCAATAATATTCTTTTGCTTGTATGTCGCTATCCGCATCACTTTCACCTTGTATCCAAATAATCGCGCGTGGAGTTACGGTATCACCTTGTGCTTCGAGTTCTTTAATGGCTGTTTTTATATTTTTTACCATATCATCGTAAAGCCCTTTTTGCCCAGGGCCTTTCCAATCGGTTTTAAGGCTTGCTCCACCTGAACTATATTTGAAAATAGCAGGATTATAGCCTGCGTTTAATAAGGCACGCGCGAAAGAAACTTCGGGACCAAAATGTCCTGTTCTAAAATGACCAGGTTGTGGTTTTAATGTTTCCCATTTATTCTCAGTTGAGCCGTAATTAAGTGCTTTATAAAAAAACGGGATTTGTATATCCAAGCCTTGTGGGTCTTTTGGGTACTGGGCTGCATCACTGCGCCAGCCTTGCATATTGGATTGCCCTGCCATAATGAATAAGTCAAAATCTTCTGCGTATAGAGAATGACTTGAGGCGAGAGTAAAAAACAGAATAAGGAGTTGTTTCATAAATGAATGTGATACGAATAAAAGTGATATATTATGCAGATTTTTTATGTCCGAGTAAAACCTCCTCGTAACAAATAATATTGTACCTAGATCCTGCAAGTGAACATGCATATATAGTGCATATTATTGATTTGTAGAGTGAATTTTATTTGAGTGGAATACTTATTGATATTCCCGAAAAATAAAATATCGCTGTGCGAATCAATAGCTTGTGTTATATGTGTGTGATCACTTGTAGGATCTAGGTTGTAGTTACTTCAGGAAACTTAGATAATTGGAGCAGACAATTTTAATGAGATCTCAATGCTAAAAATTATTACGCCTATTCTACTATTGGTAGGTGCTTTTTTTCTGGGCAAGTATTTAATTGCAACAGGACCAGAGCCTAAAAAAAGAGCCTCATCAGAGCGGGTTCAAGTGGTGGAGGTCATGCCACTGAAAAGTGAAGACTATACCGTGGTTATTAATGCCTCCGGTATCGTGAAAGCGGGCGTACAAAGTAATTTAGTATCGGAGGCATCGGGCAAAATAATCCGTATTTCAAATGATTTTCAAGAGGGTGCTTATTTTAATAAAAACAGTATTTTAGCTGAGATTGATAAAGAAAGTTATATTAATGCAGTGAGTATTGCCGAAAGTGATGTTGCCGCAAATAGAGCAAGTTTAAAGCAAGTTATCGAAGAACAAAAAAGCAGTTTACGTTCTGTTCATCTAGCTAATAAAAATCTGCAACTCGGCAAAAAAGAAGCTAATCGTTTACAAGGTTTGTGGAAAAAACGTTTAATTGCGCGTTCTTTATTAGATGCAGAAAAACAAAAAACCAATCAATTAGAACAAAAAGTACAGGATTTACAGGGAAAACAAAATACGTTTAAGAGTCGTCGATTGGCAACGCAAGCAAAAATTAATGCGTCTATCGCGCGTTTGAAGCAAGAAAAACTCAATCTTTCACGTACTATTATTAAAGCACCGTATACTGGTCGTGTTTTAACAAAGCAGGTGGATGTGGGTCAGTTTGTATCCAAAGGAACAGTGTTGGGAAGTATTTATGCGACTGATTATGTGAATATTGCGTTACCATTATCGCTTAAACAATATGAGCTATTGGAAATGCCAGAGTCATTTAGAAACAGGGCTTTAACAAATTCATCAAATGCATCCACAAAGAAGTTCCCAAAAGTAACGTTTAGTGCGTCAGGCAGTAATCGTAATGCTACATGGCAAGGTAAGATAGTAAGAAGCAGTGCAGCATTGGATGCAGACAGTCGTCAAATCAATGTGATAGCGCAGATTGATAATCCTTTTGATTACCAAAATAATGCAAAAGAAGGCGCAAGTGTGCCATTGAGAATGGGTCAATATTTAAAGGCACGCATCAAAGGTAAGACCTTTAATAAGGTGTTTGTATTACCACCTGCGACGGTACGTCATAACAAAGAAATATTATTATTGCAAAATGGGGTCGTTACTATTGTGGCTGTCACCGTATTATGGAATGCATCGGATGCTTCTGTTGTGGTGCTTAATAAAAAGAGTGAAAAAGCGCATACAGATGAGGCAAAAATAGATCAAATATTCTCATTAGAAGGAAAGCAACTGATTACAACGACACTGTCTCAGGCAGTTCAGGGGATGAAAGTAATTACGCTGGAACAACAACGCCTTAAAAATAAAAAAGCGACAAAGAAAACTGAGCCTTTATCAAAAGGTCAACCCGCCAGTGATTAAATGGTTTGTAAAAAATCCGGTCGCCGCTAATATTGTGATGATGGCGATTATCGCTTTTGGGCTTTATTCCGTGACTCAACGCATTCCATTAGAAACATTTCCTGCGTTTGAACAAGATATTGTCAATATAACGGTTGTGTATTCAGGTGCAACGCCTGTTGAGGTTGAGCAGGGAATTGTCATTCGTGTGGAAGATGCGATTGCTGATTTACCCGGCATTGAGCGTATTTACAGTGATGCGGCAGAAGGTCGCGCTTTGGTACGTGTAGAAATTCATAAGCGTTATGATACGACCCAATTGCTTAATCAGATAAAAACTCGGATTGATGGCATAAGCTCATTTCCAGAGGATGCGGAACGTCCTGTGGTGGAGCGCTTGATTCGTGTGCGTGATGTGATTACGCTGGTGATTATTCAAGACGGTGGTGGTGCTGTAACCGATAAGCAATCAGAAATTATATTACGCAACCATACTGAAAAAATTCGTGATGAAATTCGTAGCTTACCCAATGTGACACAGGTTGCGATGGGCGGAATTCGCCCTTGGGAAATTAGTATTAATGTGCCACAAGCTTCATTACAACAATTCAATCTAAGCTTAGATGATATTGCCCAAGTGATTCGTAATGCCTCGCGGGATATTCCCGGTGGTACCATAAAAACAGAATCGGGGGATATTCTAGTGCGCGCCTTAGGTCAGGCTTATCGCAAAAATGACTTTGCTAATATTCGCGTTATTAGCCGTCCCAATGGTACCAGTATTCGTCTTGCTGATATTGCAACGATTGATGATGGTTTTAATGAAGACCCGTTGTTTAGTCGTTTTGATGGTAAACAAGCAGCCTTTATTAATGTCGCCCGAGTCGGCGATCAAAATGCCATTGAGCTTGCTAATACGGTCAAAACCTATATCAAAGAGCGCGCGGATACATTGCCAGCAGGTTTAAGTTTAAGCTACTGGAAAGACAGTTCTAAAATTGTAAAAGCACGTCTTAATACGCTGACCTATAGTTTACTTCAAGGTATTGGTCTGGTGCTTTTGTTATTAGCACTGTTTTTACGACCGGATTTAGCCTTTTGGGTGAGCATCGGTGTGCCGATTAGTTTCTTAGGTGCGTTGGCGGTGATGCCTTACTTTGATGTAACCTTAAATCTAGTCAGTATGTTTGGCTTTATTTTAGTATTGGGGATCGTGGTGGATGATGCCATTGTTACCGGTGAGAATGTCTATACACATTTACAAAAGACCGGAGATGGCGTTAAAGCCGCGATTGAAGGCACTAAAGAGATCGCCGTTCCTGTGACCTTTGGTGTATTAACCACGGTTGCCGCATTTTTGCCCTTATTAATGATTGATGGTGCGCGCGGTAAGGTTTTTGCGCAAATTCCATTGGTGGTTATTCCGGTTTTAATCTTTTCTTTGATTGAATCCAAATTGGTTTTGCCTTCACATTTACAATACATGAAGTTGCGTAAACCCTCTGATAAGCTCGGTTTTTTTACGCGTTTTCAACAAAAAATTGCACGTAGTTTAGAGCTTTTTATTAAGCGGGTTTACAGTCCTTTTTTAAATGTTGCGCTAAATTGGCGCTACTTTACGTTAGCTTTTTTTATTAGCTTGTTGATTATATTAGTCGCACTGGTAATGAGCGGGCGTTTTCAATATACCTTTTTTCCACGTATTCAAAGTGAAATTGTCTCGGCAACCCTCGAAATGCCCGAAGGCACACCGATAGAAATCACCCAAAAATATGTGGATAAAATGGTTTCTGCAGCCGAACAAATGCAACAAAAATATAATGAGGTAGCTGATTTTAATTACATTGAGTTAGGGGAAGACAAACA
>CAZMWD010000156.1:4451-5885 GCA_964569685.1 uncultured Cocleimonas sp.
GGTAGTCGCCCTCGTGCCAATAGTATCGGGCAATCACATTTAGCAATGGTTACGTTTGAAACGATTCCACCAGAAGATAGAACGTCAACAGTAACAAGCAAAGAGTTAGTGAACGAATGGCGCAAATTGATTGGCCCCATCCCCGGCGTAAAACAACTCAGTTTTCGTGCAGAATTAGGACACGGTGGAGAGCCCATTAATGTACAGTTAAAAGGTCATGATTTTGAAGTGTTGAATACAATTGCGCAAAAAATTAAACACAAATTATCAGAATATGATGGCTTGTTTGATATTAAAAACAGCTATGAAGGAGGTAAAGACGAAGTACAGTTGCGTATTCGCCCAGAGGCCGAACAACTCGGTTTAAATATAAGTACGTTAGGTTTACAGGTGCGACATGCCATATATGGTGCGGAAGCACAAAGAATCCAGCGCAATCAATCTGAAATAAAAGTGATGGTACGTGCGCCTAAAGAAGAGCGCTATGCGTTATCTGACTTGAAAAATTTACCTATTCGTACACCTGCTAGTTCTAGTTCGGGTAACAGTACCGAAATTCCTTTGAGTGAAGTAGCAGAGATTAAAATAGGAAGGGGTTCTTCAACCATCACACGGGTTGATCGACAACGTATTATCAATATCACCGCTGATATTAATAAAGAGCGCGTCAATGCCAATAAAGTGGTGGCTGATTTTAAAGAATGGTTGCCAACTATTTTAAAAGATCATCCAGAAGTCAGCTTTGACATGGAAGGCGAACAGCGCGAACAACGCAAATTTGGTAAAAGCCTCGCCTTCGGTTTTGCTATTGCTTTAATCAGCATGTTTATTTTATTGGCAATTCCCTTTGGTTCTTATACACAGCCGTTAATGGTGATGAGTATTATCCCCTTTAGTGTCATCGGTGCCATTGGTGGCCATGCCATTATGGGCTTAAGTTTAAGTATTAGTAGCGTAATGGGGGTACTTGCCTTGATTGGCGTTGTGGTTAACGACTCTTTAGTTTTAGTTGATTACACCAATAAACGCATAAAGGAGGGGATTCCTGTTGCAAAGGCAATTCGTATTGCAGGAGGCGCACGCTTTAGACCTATTTTATTAACATCCTTGACCACGTTTGCAGGTTTAACGCCTTTAATTTTGGAAAAAAGTACCCAAGCACAGTTTTTAATTCCCATGGCAGTTTCCTTGGGATTTGGAATTTTATTTGCTACGTTACTTACGTTAGTGTTGATTCCTGTTTTCTATCTCATTGTGGAAGATGTAAAAAATATTTTCACTCGTCCTTCGGCTGGTATCAAAGCATCTTAGGAGCTTTGACGAAAAGAACTTACCAATCTAACTTGTACCCAAAAAGAGGGGCATACTACCTTTTTGCTCCAGCTTGAATTATCTAAAATCGTTGCATATTTAGTGCTTTGCTTGCAAATGACT
>CAZMWD010000157.1:0-4453 GCA_964569685.1 uncultured Cocleimonas sp.
TCATTTTTCATTGATAAATCACAGTCTGACTCGCTTTTCTAAGTGTAGATTTGGGATTTAGTCTATGCAATCAAAAAT
This sequence comes from uncultured Cocleimonas sp., assembly GCA_964569685.1. GTDB lineage: Bacteria > Pseudomonadota > Gammaproteobacteria > Thiotrichales > Thiotrichaceae > Cocleimonas. Next base: position 79 of record CAZMWD010000157.1, read on the forward strand.
ATATACCCGCCTGCACGGGCATCAATTAGGCTCTTTTCTGATTTCTCAATAACGCAATAAACCCAAATAATAATAACCATTCAACAGGCAGAGAACCACCACCACTGTTTGAGGGTGTTTGTCCGGCAGGATTCTCAGGGAATGAACCTGAGCCTACTTTAATTAATACTGTGATTAAAGAGCTATCGAACGTGCCATCATTGGCGACATAACTAAAGCTATCGCCACCTTCAAACCCAGTTGTAGGTTGATAAGTGAAACGACTGCTTGATTCATTAAAGTCAGTTAAAACACCATTACTGGGTTGTCTTATAATACGATAGGTTAAGGTATCATTATCCGCATCGGTCGCAGATAAGCTTATTGTTTTATGGGTGTTTTTGAGAACAGAAATACGTTGAGTACTCGCCACAGGTCGAGTCGCAGATTGTTGACTACCACCACTGAGTGTGTACGCAAAATAGTTCTGATTATCAGGGTAAGAATCCACCGCTGTTCCACCATAAGCACCATTATCACCTCTGAATAAAACCCGTATATTGCTTGGGTTTCCAATAGCACTTCGGGTAATACTTGATTCTGCCGTATCTGCATTATACTGAAGTGTCGCGGTTAACACCGATTCCCAACTCCAGCTACTACCGGTTCCTGTATATCTCTGTAATTGCGTACCTTCAAGGATATAATCTGCACCCATATTACCGATACTGTATCCGGTTGAAGCATCTCCATCTGTATCTAAATAGGCTTGCCAACCCCAGTTCATATGAGAACCACTGTTATTATCCGCGCTGATTGCACCATTATTTTTGTACATGAAATAAAGTGTATCTGCATTATGCGCAATCGCGGCACGTTGCCAATTGATAACATGGTTAGTACCCGAAATATCATCGGGGTCATCTGCAAATGAAGTCAATGAGCTCCACTCTTCAATATTTCCATCAACACTTATACTGCTAACTAAATTAGATATTACGCCTGTTTGTGAACCCGTCACGTTAATGGTTACTGTTACTGTTGCGCTATCAGAATTTCCATCATTGGCGTTAAAGCGGAAACGATCTTGCCCTGTAAAACCATCATCTGGCGTATAAGTCACATTCGGTGCTGTACCCGTTAATGTGCCGTGCAAAGGACTTGCATCAATATTGTAGGTTAATGGATCATTCTCTGGGTCGGTTGCAATCAAGGTTATATTTGCACTAGAGCCAGATGTTACCGCAACGGTTTGGGTGAATGCTACGGGTCTGTTACCCGAACCACCGCCACCCGAAAATTCATAATCAAAATAACGTAGTGTTGAAGTTGTGCTGTTTTGTCCGTCTGGGTATAGGTCTGTTCCCGTACCTTGATACGATTCGTTATTACCAGAGAAAGCAACACGCAAAGAGGTAGGGTTGCCTATCATGCTACGTGATAAAGACAATTCTGCAATGTTTCCGCTGTATTGAGAGTCGGCGAGTCCTTCAATTTGCCAGCTCCAGTTACTACCACTTCCGGTGTAACGTAAAATCTGGTTTCCTTCGATGACAAAATCAGCGCCTAGACCACCTGTTTTAAAACCGGTATTACTATTATTATCCGCATCAATATACGCTTGCCAACCCCATGCTAAATAGGAGCCTGTCGAACTAGCAGGGTCAACATTGCCTCTATTGGTATAAAGTAGATACAAATTTTGATCGGTATGCGCTAATGTGACATGTTGCCAATCAATCACGCCCGAAGCATCATTTGCATCATCAGAAAAACGGGTTAAACCACTCCAGTCCGATGCATTACCATTGACTGTAATTGGGCTATTGATGAAGTTAGACACTGCACCACCTGCTTGACCAGAGGTAACCGTGACACTCACTGTTGCAACAGGGCTATTGACTATTCCATCATTGACTCTAAATTTAAAGCTGTCTGCGCCGGTATAATTATCATTAGCAGTATAAACAAGATTGGGTGCCGAACCACTTAATGAACCGTGTGCGGGTTGCGTTGTTACTTGATAAGAGAGTGCATTTTCATCCACATCACTTGCGCTTAAAATAACACTAATTGATGCGCCACTGCCCACTGATATTTGTTGCCCATTAGCAACCGGGGGCGTATTGGTATTACTGCTTCCACTAAAGGTATAACTTAAGAAACCAGTGTTTGGATAACTATCTGTAGTAGTGCCATTAAATGCCGCATTATTTCCTTCAAAAATTGCGCGCATCGTTTGAGGGTTTCCTATCAATGCTCTAGGAAAACTCATCTCAACCGTTTTGGCACGGTAGCTTAATTGTGCTTGTCCTACGCTTTCCCAAGCCCAGCTTGAACCTGTGCCTATATAACGTTGTACGTTAGAGCCTTCAATAATAAAGTCTGCACCGATCCCCTCTGTTTGAAAACCTGTTGCAACGTTATTATCTGTATCAAAATATCCTTGCCAACCCCACGGAATAGAGTTTCCAGATAAACTGTTTGGGTCAACATTTTGTCTATTTTCATACGCTAGATAAATATTATCTGTACTGTGTGCAATCGCAACTTTTAACCAATCAATTTGATTGTTTGCGCCACTCACATCATCGGGGTCATTGGCGAAAAAACGTATGCCATTCCAATCATTTATCTGACCATCCATTGTAAAACGACTATTGGTCACTTGATTTGAAACTGAGCCAGAAGGCGCTGAAGTCACAGACCAATTAAAGCGTTTTGTTGCATTACTTGTAGGATCACTCGCTTTTAAGTTAACGGTATAGTTACCCGCTGTTGTCAGATTTCCAGTAATAGCACCACTGGTGCTATTGATTGTTAATCCCGCAGGAAGACCTGTGGCACTAAAACGTACACTATCACCATCGGCATCTGTAGCTTGAATAGATAGATTAATACTATCTCCGACTAGCCCCGTTTGATTACCAGGAGACGTTAAAACGGGTGGACGATTCGTATTAACAGTAGTGACTGTCCAGCTAAACTGTGCGGTACTACTATCTTCGCCGTCACTTACTGTAATTCTTATTGAATGATTTCCTGCACTTGACGTTGCTAACCTGCCACTGATCACACCTGTATTTGAATTAATACTTAACCCTGCAGGCAATCCCGTTGCAGAATAACTTAGCGAATCACCATCAATATCACTTGCTTGAACAGCTAAATTAACCGACGTTCCTGTTTGTGATGTTTGACTTGCTGGCGCAGAAACTGTGGGTGCTGTGTTAGTAACCACTGTGCCTGAACTCAAAGGGTTAGAGGCATGCCAATCACGTGGAATAATTTTTATATGGCTCCAATGTGCATCCATATGGGGTGCATCTTCGGCGCGTGGCATATGATAAAACGTAATACCTGCCCAAATGACAATATCTTTATTGTTTATGCTTTCGCCATTGACAAATTCTGCTAAGTTTCTAGCACCACTGGGATTATGCGATGCAAACTTTTCGCCATTGTTTTGTCTTGTCACATAAAAATCATTATGGGTAAAAGGCTCACTCGCAGGACCAATATCCTGATGCCCTGTTTCACTCAATACGATGTCATAGGAAATAGCGCGATTATTTGCATTTTTTACTGTTGCATCGCGTACTCGCCAACGACGCATCGTATCGGGGTTCACTTTTCGAGCAGCTTCTGAATTAAAGACGGTCACGGCTCTTTGACGCTTTCCATTCACTAATGGGAAATTAATTTCCTCAACTACATCATTATTTTGTGTTCCATTTAAATCAAAATCGAGCTTCCAAAAAAAGTTATGTAAGTGGGAAATACCAATACGTCCGTCACCTAACCTCCAACCACGACTGTCACTACCACCAAAACGTTGTAATGCACCGGTTGCACCAATCCATGGTTCTATCGTACCGTCATCCATAAAACGCCATGTAGGAATGTAATAATAAGCACCAACAGGCGATACACTAAACAAACTTAAACTATGTCCAGTTAAACTATTTGTGCCACTTTTAAACGCAAAGTCTCGTTTTTCGATTTGTTGACACAACACATTTTTACTACCAAACTTTAATCGAGTGCCGCCTGGGCATTCATCTGATTTCAGGCTCAGCATATTTCGATCGCCAATACCAAAATCTGAAATATCATGGTAACGTGCGCCGTTATCATCATAAGGCACATGAATTTGTGCAACCGCAGCATGATTCAATACCATACGACGTGGTTGGTTTTTGGGTGTGTAATAAATATTATGAAAAATAATACCTTCGCGTTTACGATGCTCCCAACACATATCCCAGCGTGCACCATTGGGTAGCGTTTCATCTACATAAAAGCGATCGTTACAATGTTCAGCCGCAGTTGCCGTTGAAATTGGAAAGACCAATACAGACAAGATCAGTGTAAGAGTAAACAAGGGAAGGGTGAA
>CAZMWD010000157.1:4553-5882 GCA_964569685.1 uncultured Cocleimonas sp.
ATATTCTTATAAGCGATTTGTTGAAGTCCAATCACGTGGTAATAAAATAAAGCTACTCCATTGCGGTGCTGCAGGAGAAAAATCTTCATCTCTTGGAAGTGTGTGATGGGCTAAGCGATACCAAACAACAATATCTTTGGCGTTGATACTTTCTGCGTTCACAAATTCACTCACATTTGCACCACAGTTATTGGTAGGATTATTAACCGCAAAACGTTCACATGCCTTATAGCGTGTAAAATAAACATCGTTTTTCAACCAAGGCGAGGAACTATTACCTTTATTTTGGTCCGAATAATTAAGCATCACCATTTCATACGAGATGAACTGACGTGCTGAATTTCTAATGCTGTTATCGCGAATGCGCCAAAACTTCTTTTCCGCTGGTGTAAAAGAAGCAGCCAATTCACTAGAAACTGTTCGTGTTTGTTTCGTTTTAGTCAATCGACTTGATGAAGGCACACTTTTGATCTGTTCAATCACGTCATTGCCGTTAGTGGAATCAATATCAAAATCCAAACGCCAAAAATAATGATTAACAAAACTTGTCGCAATCTTATTTTGCGCCGTTACTCTCCAACCAGCAGATGCATTGGTGGTTGTTTTTGTTAATTGCCCCGTTGCACCAATACCTGTTTCTATCGTGCCGTTTTCTAAGAAAGTCCAGCGGACAATAAACTCACGAGAACCTGCGGCAGACACACTATAAATATCCAGTTTATTGCCTTGGCGTCGGGTATTATTTTTATAACGATAAATATAACCTGCTGGTTTATATGATTCACAAACGACATTACGCCCTGCATCTTTATGTAATTGACCATCACACATCTCAGGCGTTAGCGTTTGTAAATGACTGCCACCTAAGCCTGCGCCCGTCACTAAAAACTCACTGGCTGAACCATCGTCATATTCTGTTTGTATTTGAGAAAGACTGGCTTCGCCCAATATACGACGACGGGGTTTGCCAACGGCTTTATAGTGTATATCGCTCAGTACAACACCTTCTGCATCACGTACTTGCCAACATAAATCCCATTTTGCACCGGATGAAAATGTTTTTGAAATGGTATGCCCCGCAGGACAGGCTGTACCGTTTGGGCGCGCTTGAGCGATATTAATATTTAAATTAACTAAAACTAAAAACAGTAAAACCACACTGGATTTAGGACTCAGGATTAAATAACTTACGGAACTTAACTTGCACCCAAGGAGCGGGGCATAGCAACCTTTTTGCCCCAGCTTGAATGATCTAAAATCGTTGCATAGCACAGCTATGCGCCTATTGAGATCATCCAATCTGGAACAAAAATTCTGCGCTAAGTTCCG
>CAZMWD010000158.1:0-5828 GCA_964569685.1 uncultured Cocleimonas sp.
TGCCAATAATCAGCATTTCTAGGAAGCCCGCATCAAACATTGTTGGCTATCTAGTTAAGATTTTGTAGAATCTTTCACTTTTGATGTTGTTTCAATCACATCATCGTTTGCATTTTCGAGTGCTTCTTTCTTGGCATCTTTAGCCGTTGTAACTTCATCTTCGCCAGACTTCATAGACTCTTTAAAGTTTTTAACAGCGCCACCTAAGTCGCCACCGGCGTTGCGTAAGCGTTTTGTGCCGAATATTACAACGACAATAACTAATATAATTAATAATGACCAAGGGCTAATACCACCAAAACCAAATCCGTAAATCATGTTAAATTCCTCTCTATCTTTATTTATTTCGACTGGCTTTTTCTACCAAGCCAGATGTCCCGAACCGACGTTCCAATTCTTTTAAAACGTCGTCTGGGTGTAAATTCTGTTGTGCTAATAATACTAGGGTATGAAACCATAAGTCAGCAATTTCGTAGATTATTTTGTCTGTTTTTTGACTATCTGCTTCTGCATCCTTGGCCGCCATCACCACTTCGGTGGCTTCTTCGCCTACTTTTTTAAGAATAGCATCCAAGCCTTTATTGTACAAAGATGCCACGTATGAGCTGTCGGATTTTGCTGATTTTCGCTCTTCGAGAATTTTAGCGACATCTGCAAGTGTATTATTATTCATAATAAGTCCTTAAATTCTCATTTCAATGCCTTGTTTTGACATAAATTCTTTAGCTTCACCCACAGTATATTCATTAAAGTGAAAAATACTAGCAGCCAATACAGCATCTGCGCCTGCTTTTAATACCCCATCCGCTAAATGTTGAAGATTACCTACGCCACCAGAAGCAATCACAGGAATATTAACGGCATCAACAATCGCTTTGGTCAAAGGAATATTAAAGCCTGATTTTGTACCATCTTTATCCATGCTGGTGACTAGAAGTTCGCCTGCGCCATAGTCTGCCATTTTCTTTGCCCATTCAATTGCATCAATACCAGTATCGTTGCGCCCGCCATGAGTGAAAATACTCCAACGGTCAGGTTCACCTTCCTTGCTAACTTTCTTGGCATCAATGGAGACAACGATACATTGTGAACCGTAGTATTCGGTGGCTTCCTTGACTAATTCGGGGTTGTGGATAGCGGCGGTATTAATGGCGACTTTGTCTGCACCTGCATTAAGCATAGTACGAATATCTTCAACTTTGCGGATGCCTCCGCCAACCGTTAGTGGGATAAATACTTCGGATGCAATTGCCTCGACCATGTGTACGGTGGTTGCGCGATTATCTGAGCTGGCGGTAATATCGAGAAAGGTGATCTCATCTGCGCCTTCACGGTTATAGCGTGCGGCAACTTCAACGGGGTCGCCAGCATCGCGAATATCAACAAAGTTTACGCCTTTAACAACGCGACCGTTATCGACATCGAGGCAGGGGATAATGCGTTTTGCGAGTGCCATTATTTTGTAGTCCTGTTGTTATCTTTGTTAAAAAGGTATGTGACTTTCCCCTTGCGCCATACGACAGCGTATTGCCCTAAACGTTTCTTTTTATCTAGCTCGGTAGTAACACTCTTATTTAAAGATTGTAAAACTTTTTCAGCTTGTTGCTGTATTTTAGTCATGAGTTGATACCTGCTAGTAGTTCTTGGTAGCTTACTTTATCTTTGATAGTTCTATCAGACTTTTCTTGGATAAAAATTATTTTTTGTAACTCATCTGAGTTATCTAGGCAAATAGTTGTATCACATAGAGGGGAGTATAGCTTAATCAAGTTTTTTAAACTTCGAGGGTAGCGTCTTATAATCGACTGTTTAGGTATATTGTGACCACCGTGCTTAACTCTTTCGGCAACCCGTTCGATAGATATTTTTACGCTGGGTAAATACAGGTAAATTAGATTTACTTCCCAGTCATTTTCTTGTAATTGTCGAACTAGTTTTATGTAGGTTTTACCTGATAAAGTTGTTTCAAAAGCGAAGTTTGTTTTTTGACGTGATGACTCTTTGATTTCTTTAAGAAAAAGTCGGCTGGCTTTCATTTGTTGCAATTCGGGAGATAACGGTGATAAGCCAGATGCTATTAGGTCTGCGTTTATAAAGCGCGTTGCTTTTGATAGATACTGTAAAGCAAAGGTTGTTTTACCTGCGCCATTAGGTCTAGCAATAATTGTGCAGACAGGTTTTGTCATATGTTTTTTTTAAAGGCTTTCCACATATTCATGTGCTTCGGCTAAATCAATCGCCCCTTCATAAATGGAGCGCCCAAGAATAGTACCCGTGATACCTGCTTCTTCAACGTTACACAGCGCAATAATATCATCCATATTAGTCACACCGCCGGATGCAATTACAGGGATAGTAATGCTGTTAGCAAGCTCGACCGTGGCTTCAATATTAACGCCTTTCATCATGCCGTCGCGGGCAATATCGGTGTACACAATGGCAACAACGCCTGCTTCTTCGAATTGTTTGGCTAAATCAATAGCAGATACGCTAGACACTTCTGCCCAGCCATCGGTTGCAACCATGCCATTTTTGGCATCAATACCGACGATAATATGCCCTGGGAATTGTGCGCATAAGTCTTTTACAAATTCAGGGTCTTCAACGGCTTTTGTGCCGATTATGCAGTATGTTACGCCTGCATCTAAATAGGCTTGAACGGTTTTGGCATCACGAATGCCACCACCAATTTGAATAGGTAAATCAGGAAATTTCTTAGCAATGGCTTCTACTGCTGAGTTATTGACGGGTTCGCCATCAAATGCGCCGTTTAAATCAACTAAATGTAAACGTTTTGCGCCCGCATCTACCCAGCGGGTTGCTGTATCGACGGGGCTATCTGAAAATACAGTGCTGTCTTCCATACGACCTTGGCGTAGGCGCACGCATTGTCCGTCTTTTAAATCTATTGCGGGGAGTAGTAACATTTAGGATTCCTTACTGCTTTTATTGGCTTGCGCTTTTATTGGCTTGCGCGATTATTGGCGTGCGCGTTATTGGCTTACGCGATTTATTAACGGGTGTATTGTTAACTTGCGCCATCCCACTGGGTAAAGTTTTTGAGTAATTGTAGCCCATCATCTGCACTTTTTTCGGGGTGTGATTGAATTGCAAAGACATTGTCTTTAGCAATAGCAGAAGGATAATTTATGCCAAACTCCGTTTCACCGGCAATGAGGCTTTTATCATTGGGGTCAATAAAGTAGCTATGCACAAAGTAAAAACGCGCGTTATCTTCAATGCCTTTCCAGAGTGGGTGCTCTTGTGTGTGTTTAATCTGGTTCCAGCCCATTTGAGGGATTTTTAGGCGATTACCTGCGGAATCCATTGCGCCAATGTGGTCGGTGAAATGCTCAACGGTTCCTTTGTATAGACCGATACAATCAACGCCGCCGCCTTCGATACTATGCTCCATTAAAACCTGCATGCCCATGCAAACGCCGAGGAAGGGTTTTGAGGTAGAAACGTCTTTAACCACATCAACCAGTTCACGTTTATGCAATTCGCTCATGCAATCACGCGCAGCACCTTGACCGGGGAAAACAATGTGGTCGGCTTTGATAATTTCATCGGGTGATGAGCTAATAACAACATCATCATTGGTAACGTGTTGTAAGGCTTTATGTACAGAATGGAGATTTCCCATACTGTAGTCAATGATGCAAATCATAATAAAAAAAGTCTTTTAATTGTGGGTTGTTATGGATTGTTATGTTTTGTAAAAGGGGTTGTTAAAGAGAGCCTTTCGTGGAAGGAATCGCATCCAATGCGCGAGGATCAAATTCAACCGCCATACGCAGGGCGCGACCAAATGCTTTAAATACAGTCTCAGCAATATGGTGTGCATTTTTGCCACGAATATTATCAAGGTGCAAACTCACTTGGGCGTGATTGACAAAACCTTGAAAAAACTCGCCAAATAAATCCACATCAAAACGACCAATCATGGCGCGTTTATAATCAATATTATCTTGCAAAGAAGGGCGACCAGAAAAATCAATCACCACGCGCGAAAGTGCTTCATCTAATGGCACATAAGCATGACCATAACGACGAATGCCTTTTTTGTCGCCAATCGCTTTAGCAAACGCTTGACCGAGGGTGATTCCAATGTCTTCAACGGTGTGATGGTCGTCAATCTCGTTATCGCCATTGGCTTCGATTTCAATATCAATCATGCCATGCAGGGCGATTTGTTGCATCATATGCTCTAAAAAAGGCACGTCTGTTTTAAAACGAGCCTTGCCTGTACCGTCAAGGTTGACGGCGACAGTAATTTGAGTTTCTAGCGTGTCGCGGGTGACAGTGGCAGTGCGTTCTTCAGTCATTAGTGTTCAATTCGTTTTATAGAGTGGGTTATCAGACAGGGGGGAATAATAACATAATGGTGAAGAATGTAACCTTAACAAGTGGATTATAGGGTTATACATTTACATCCCGTTGTTTTGTAGTTCTGGCATAATGCTTAAATGTCGAAAATTGATACACATAAAATTAAAATTGAACGTAAAACAGGCTTGCTCGCAAATGCTCGAATCAATCTTTCGCCCAACTGCGATGATCGTTCCGATGAAGACGATATACATCTGATCGTTATTCATAATATCAGCTTGCCGCCGAATGAGTTTGGCGGAGACGGCATTGATCAGCTTTTTACTAATACTTTGGATAAAAATGAACATCCTTTTTATGAAGAAATTCATGAGCTTCGGGTGTCTAGTCATTTGTTGATCCGTCGTGATGGTGAGCTGGTTCAATACGTGCCGTTCCATAAACGCGCATGGCATGCGGGTGTTTCCCAGTTTTTAGGGCGAGATGTGTGTAATGATTTTTCGATTGGTATTGAGATGGAAGGTACTGATTTCGAGCCATTTACGAAACAGCAATATCAAGTATTAGAACAAACATTGCTAGCGTTAATTAAAACCTATCCTAATTTGAAAACGGGGGGCGTTACTGGACATGAGCACATTGCACCCGGCCGAAAAACCGATCCAGGGCCTTATTTTGATTGGAGAAGAATCAGTAAAGCCTTGGGGGCAACACTGCCTGCTAAATGTGGATCGTGAGTAAGTCAGGATTTGAGAAAGCTATTAAGCTGCTCAAAAAAAGCATCTGCTTGTTCAAAGTGCGGGATATGTCCACTGTTTTTTATGCTGACAATACTTGCCTTAGGGAATAATGAGTTGATAACGGTACTGTCAGAATCTTCGATATAAGAAGAGTTTTCGCCTTTAATAAACACTGTTTTTTTAGAGTATTGGTGTTTCGATTGAGTAAACCCTGCAATTTTCAAATAATTTCTACTGATTTCCGAAATATTAAATTGCCATTGATAGGTTTGATGATTGCTTTTTGATGTGTTTTCTACGCGCTTTAAGTTTTTCAGCATAAACGCTCTTTCTGTTCTATCTTTAATACATTCGCTTAGAAAATCATTAATCTCTTGGCGCGTGTGTAGTTTTTCTAGTGGTGTTTTAATCAGGGCTTTTAACGTTTTTTGATGCCACAAAGGATAGGCTTTGGGCGCAATATCAACCACGATAAGCCGATTAATGTATTCACTATGATTGAGTGCAAGATGCATCGCTACCTTGCCACCCATTGAATGCCCTAGTAAATCAAAAGAAGTGATATTTTCGTGTTGTGCTAGTGCAATAATATCCTCTGCCATTTCGCGGTAGCTCATGCCTTTCACGTGGGGCGAATCGCCATGGTTGCGTAAATCTATTGTTATAACAGGGCGCGTAGCTGATAAACGTTTGGCTTGGCTGCGCCAATTATCCATTGCGCCCAGTAAACCATGAAGAATGAATAAGGGTTTTTGT
>CAZMWD010000159.1:0-5813 GCA_964569685.1 uncultured Cocleimonas sp.
GCTGATTTTTAACTCTCGATCATAATTATCTTTATAACGAATTTTAGTGACTTCAATACGTATCATCAAGATTCAATTCGAAATAAGCGGTAGATAATCAACCGAAGTATCAAATTTACAATAATCTAAATGCTGTTCATCAAGATATTTATCTTCTAGCACGCTATCCAAAAACTCTTTAAAACCAACACCGGAGTTCTCAATAAGTTTTGATGCTCTGTAAACGTCACATTTACAGTTTCTGCAGTGCTAAGCTGTGAAAAAAAACAGAAAAATAGAAAGAAAAAAAGCAGTTAAAAATAATCTCACATCATAAGTCTAAAGAATTCACATATAAAATTTACTATTTGAACAATACAAGATTAAATTATTATTTTACAACTAACTAATTTAAAAACATTGTATGTACTTCTACCTTTTTTCTGTTTCTATATACTTTTCGTCTGCTTAAAATTTACCCAGTTTTACTTTCAAGGTACACTATTGAACTCAGCTAAATATCCATTTAAAAACGACTACTAATACTAATAAAACAAACCAAAATATATTAATCATAATGAATGACATAAACACAACAGCAGCCCAAACTGTTAACCAAACGCTTTTTGGTGGTTTGGAAAAACTCAGTCTAATTCACACAGTTTCTCTATATTCTCTATTATGTTTCATATTTTTAATTCCATGGGGAGATGGTCTTTGGGATGGTTTGGCAAGAGTCTTTGGTATCCTGTCTTTTGGCTTAGCGGCTTTATTATTAATCACTGAAGGTACACATAAGAAGTTTTCTTTTTATCACGTGTTTGTGATTGCTTTATGGGCTTGGTTTATTCTCTCTCTCATGTGGACACCCAACATAGATAAAGGAGTAGAGTTAATCAATAGAGGGTTACAAATAATGCTATTACCGTTTCTATTCTCGCTCATTATAGTTAATAGAAAAAGCATATTACTCGCTTACCAAAGTTATGTATTAGGGAACGTAGTAGGGTCTTTGACAATTCTATACAACTACTTAAATGGAATAGAATCACCGTACTATCAACGTTACACAGTCCAAAACATAGAAACAGATACTATGTCGATCATTCTCGCATTATCCATTCCAATGGCTGCTTATCTTGCCACTAACCTTGATAAAAAATGGATGCGATTAATTTATTTATTTACTATGCCATTAATTATATTTGCTATCTTTTTAACGGGTACTCGAACAGGCGCTATTGTGGCTATTTTTGGTGTTTTATATTGGTTATATACCCACAGAAAATCATCATTTAGAATCAAAGCAAGTATTTTCATAGTCTTTATCCTTTCAATTATTATTGTAGCAAATTTTGCCCCAAAGGCATCAGTTGATAGGGTCTTTTCTGCAGGAAAATCTTTAAAGAGCGGTGATCTTAATTCTCGTACCCTTATTTGGGAAGCATCAATTAATGAATGGAAAAAAACACCCATCATTGGTGTAGGTATGGGGGGGCTAGGGCACGTCCTAAGTAAGGCACATGTAAACTTTGATAGCGCTCATAATACCTATATTCATATTTTAACTGAAGAAGGTATCATTGGGTTATTACTCTATTTACTCCTATTAAGTAGCGTCTTATACCTAATATTACATACTCCACACTCAGAAAAAGCATTCTTACTCACTCTTTTCATGATAGCTATTATCAGCCAATTAACACTGCACTTACAAATACAAAAAGAAACGTGGTTTGTTTTATCTATGTTAGTCATCCATTCTCTTCATATCAGAAAAAGGTCTATCGACTAATGTTATTTAAACATACTGCCATTTACATGCTGGCAAAGATGATTCCTGGCATCATGGCATTTGCGGGTTTAAGTGTTTACACTCATTTGCTTACACCTGAAGAATACGGTGTTTACACCTTAATTTTCACTGGTGCTATTTTTCTTCACAACGGTTTGATCAATTGGTTGCCCGCAGGCACATTACGATTCTGGTCAAATGAAAATTTCAATGATGCTGATTTTATCGCTACACTGACACGTAGTTACATAAAGTTTGCCTTGATCTTTTTGCTTATTACGATGCTTGTGGTTTTTTATTATTGGGGCGAAATACAAGCTATTTGGGCAATTAACGTTTATCTTTTATTAATTTCAGTCTCTATCTTTACTATTACTCAAAATATTTTTTCTGCTAAAATTGAACCCCTTAATTATGCTTACATTACGATAGGCTATTCCATTTTAGCATTTGGTTTTGGCGCACTTCTTGCTAACTTGGGATATGGTCCTTCTGGCGTAATAACGGGGATTTCAATTGGTACGGTTATTCCTGCGTTGATTGTATTTAAAAAAATATGGTTACCGTATAACAAGAATGCTTATAACAAAAAACTATTTAAAAACATGCTGGTTTATGGCCTTCCTATTAGTAGTGCTTTTTTCTTGGAAGAAGTAACAAAAACAGCAGACCGCTTCATGTTAGCAGGGTTTATAGATAAAGCTCATGCCGGTTTGTATGCTGTTGGTTATGATCTATCTGGCAACTCAGTTTTCTTAATCATGACAGCCATTAACCTAGCCGCTTACCCTGTGGTTATTAAATTACTTGAATCAGAAGGTAAGCAAGCTGCGACAAAATACTTTAAACAATATGCTATTTTGTTAATGGGCGTCTCTATTCCAGCGGTTGTTGGGCTAAATCTAGTCGGTCCTGACCTAGTCTATTTATTAATAGATGACGCTTATCAAGAAGCTGTCATATTTTTGTTACCGTGGATTACCCTCGCTATTTTCTTCATGGGATTACAAGCATTTTACTTCGATCTTGCATTTCAACTGGGGCATTACACTATCGGTATTGTGAAAATAGCGCTTGTTATTGCGAGTCTTAATATTTTATTAAACTATTTTTTAATTCCTCCAATGGGACTAAAAGGTGCTGCTATTGCCACCATTATTTCCTTTTTCATAGGGACTATTTTAAGTGCAATAGTGGGGAGGAAATATTTTGTATTACCCTTCCCTTTATTAGATTTTGGAAAAATAATAATCGCATCGCTTATTATGGGTTTTTGTCTATGGTGGTTAAAAGATATGGGTGGATGGGGCTGGCTTCTGCTTCAATTATCAGTTGGAATTATCAGTTATTTTATGGTGGTTTACTTTTTTAACCTGCTAGAAATTAGAACTAATATCAACCAGTATCTTTCATCAAAAATTAGAAAAACAACTACCTAGGAGGCTGTCCGAGAACTGTAGCCGTAGCGAGAGAAAGCAATTTTGAGGCAGAATTTTTGGTCATTTTCATCGAATAGTTGTTCTATTTGATGTAAATTAGCATAAATTCTGACCAAAATAGCTTTTTCGCAGTAGGCTAATCAGTTCTCGGACAGGCTCCTAGGAGCTTATCCGAGTTTTTACATGCACCCTTTCGAACTTGATACAGGCGAATATACCGAAATTAAAAAACTTTATAAAACAATGCCTCTAATACGTCCCAGTCTTTTATTACATAAATAAAGCATTAATTAATTAAACTTTGGGACACTTTTAATTTGTCAGTCCTGAAAAAAACCAACACTAATATAAGTATTAGACGTAAAAAAGGGACGCAAAATGCGTCCCTTTTTATGGATAAAAACAAAATGTATCCGACATAGATTTAAAGCAGGATTTTTGTTCAATATCAAGGCGGGTAGTGAATCTCAGGATCGAAGTGTACGCTAGTACATGAGAGTCTGAGATTCACTGCCCAACGCCGAGATTGGACAAAAAGACAATTTAAATCGAAAAGGCGATTGCCTTTACATCATGCCGCCCATTCCGCCCATTCCACCACCCATATCAGGCATCGCTGCTCCACCTTCATCAGGCTTATCCGCAATCATTGCTTCAGTAGTGATTATAAGCCCAGCAACCGAAGCGGCATTTTGTAACGCTGCACGAGTTACTTTAGTTGGGTCAAGAATGCCCATTTCGATCATGTCACCGTATTCGCCTGTACGTGCATTGTAGCCAAAGCTTCCTGCGCCGTTCTTTACTGCATTGATTACAACCGATGCTTCATCACCTGCATTAGTACAGATTTGACGTAAAGGCTCTTCCATTGCACGTAGTGCAATTTTAATACCCATGTCTTGATCGTGGTTCTCACCTGTTAGATCATCAATCTCTTGTAATGCGCGAACCAGCGCTACGCCACCACCTGCTACCACACCTTCTTGAACCGCTGCACGGGTTGCGTGAAGTGCATCATCAACACGATCTTTCTTTTCTTTCATTTCTACTTCTGTGGCAGCACCTACTTTTATAACGGCTACACCACCCGCGAGTTTAGCGACACGCTCTTGCAATTTTTCTTGATCATATTCTGATGTCGTCGTTTCGATTTGAGCACGTACCATTTCAACACGATTTTTAATTTCTTCTGATGAGCCTGCACCATCAATAATAACCGTCGTTTCTTTATCAATCACGATGCGCTTAGCTTGACCAAGGTCTTCCATTGTCACGGCTTCTAGGGTTAAGCCGACTTCGTCAGAAATTACTTTTCCACCGGTTAGAATCGCAAGGTCTTCTAGCATCGCTTTACGACGATCGCCAAAACCAGGGGCTTTAACAGCCGTTACTTTTACGATGCCACGCATATTGTTTACAACCAATGTTGCCAATGCCTCACCTTCAATATCTTCTGCGATAATAAGCAGTGGTTTGCCTGCTTTAGCAACACCTTCAAGTGCTGGTAGTAAATCACGGATACTGGTGATTTTTTTGTCATGTAAAAGAACAAAAGGCTCATCAAGCTCTGCCGCCATTAATTTTTGATTAGTTACAAAATAAGGTGATAAGTAACCACGATCAAATTGCATGCCTTCAACAACATCAAGTTCATTGTGTAACGCACTGCCTTCTTCAACCGTAATAACACCTTCTGTGGTTACTTTCTCCATTGCTTCAGCGATAATGCCACCGATGTTCGCATCTGAGTTTGCAGAAATGGTACCCACCTGTGCGATAGCATCTGAATCTTCACACGGTTTTGACATTTCTTTTAGCTTCTCAACCGCGACTTCAACCGCTTTGTCGATACCACGTTTCAGATCCATTGGGTTCATACCCGATGCTACTGACTTCATACCTTCACGCACGATTGCTTGTGCGAGTACGGTGGCAGTTGTTGTGCCGTCACCGGCGGTATCGTTGGTTTGAGAAGCAACTTCCTTCACCATTTGTGCGCCCATATTTTCGAACTTATCTTCAAGTTCAATCTCACGTGCAACCGATACACCATCTTTTGTAATCGTCGGCGCACCGAATGATTTTTCAAGAACCACATTACGCCCTTTAGGGCCCAATGTAACTTTTACCGCGTTGGCAAGAATATTAACGCCTGTCACCATACGTGTACGTGCGTCATCACCAAATAATACTTCTTTAGCAGCCATTGTTATTTCCTCTAAATTTGTTTTTTAAAATGAAAGTTGTGTTGTTTATAAAAGCTTAGGAACCGTGCATGTTTCATGCGCGCTTCTTATCCTTCCAAAACCGCCAAAATATCTTCTTCTTTCATCATTATTAAGTCTTCACCGTCAAGTTTTACCGCTGTTCCTGCGTATTGACCGTATAAAATTTTATCACCAACGTTCACATCCATTGCGCGAACATCGCCAGAATCTGTAATTTTGCCATTACCTGCTGCAATAATTTCACCGTTATTTGGCTTTTCAGCATTAGCACTATCTGGAATGATAATTCCACCGGCACTGGTTTTTTCTTCTTCTGCTGGACGTACTAAAACACGGTCGTGTAAAGGACGAATATTCATGTGTTTACTCCTT
>CAZMWD010000160.1:0-5783 GCA_964569685.1 uncultured Cocleimonas sp.
GACTAGCCAATACAGCCAGTTGACTATTTAACTCGTCTACTTCGCCGATAGCATGCACCAACAAATCATCTTTAGGCACGCGCGAACCATCAGCCATGCCGGTTGTGCCGTCATCGCCGGTGCGGGTGTAGATTTTTGTTAGTCGGTTTCCCATCAAGACTGTACTTTATGCCATTCCTATATTACTTACAATTATTTACTTACCAGAATAAAAAAACCCTGCCTTAATAAGCAGGGTTTTAATACAAACACAAAAAACCGATGAACTATCGACGACGTGCGATACTCACCAAGCCGATCAAACCTGAACCAAACAACCAAACAGCTGCAGGAACAGGAACGGCTGAAACAGTCGTAAGATCATCAATCGCAAAATAGGCTGGCGTGTTTAATCCAAAACTACCAACATCAGATCCAGACAAAGAAAATTCCAGCGCGTGCACAGTACCTAATGTAGTTAGATCGGCCAATAACCAACTGCTTAAAAGATCTGTTCCACTTGCCAGACTTATGTCCAAAGAACCGATGACAGAATCGACATTATCTAAACCGTTTACTGTTAAGGTAAAAAAATCACCCTCTTCAAACTGTTTGGCAAAACCATCACCGTCACGCATTGAAATATAAGCGTAAGTTGTATTGGTGAAATAAGCACTTTCTACTGTGGTTGCGCCACTAAAGTCAATCCGTGAAGAACCTGTCGAACCGGGAAAAGATACCCCGTAATTTGCAGAACCACCGACACCAGAACCAGTAATTGCGCTGTACTGGTTGGTAAAACCAGCCGTAGTCGTATCTGTTTTATTTGAATAACTAAATCCATTCCAAAAACAATCCCCATTGAAAAAGCTACAGCCATGATTAAATGTTGCGCCACCGCTGACAAATGCTGTGTCAATTTGTGGATCAAAGAATGAATCTGGTGCCAGAGACAGATCATCAAACGATGCTACTGTTGCCTGAACAGAAGATGCGGCTAGTGCGACCACTACAGCAATTGAGAGTTTTATTGTATATTTCATTTTATTTTCCTATTTTATGTAATTTAAATTTATGAGTATTTGTTTTTGCGAAATGAAAACAAGGCAATAAGACCTGAACCAAATAACCAAACACTGGCTGGAACAGGTACGACCGTTGAAGCACTGTTTAAAACGCCTACAGCATCAAGATCAAAACCTGCACTTCCTACTGTTTCATAAGGATCATAAATAGGGTTTGAAAAACTATCCAATACCGAGCCATCACCAACGATATCGAGCAATCGAACATAAGCAACATCAAAAACATCCAATCCAGCAATACCCGTTAATGAATCGAGATCAAAACCTGTCCCCCAACCCTGACGATATTTGCCTGCAAGACCATCGATATCTGTCGGATCAATTAACCCAAATGCACCAACAGGAGAAGCAGTCAAAGATGTAGTTGAGAAACCAAAGAAATTAACACCGTCAGATGATACTTCCACACTGGCCAGCTCTAAAAAAGTATCACTAAAGCTATTTTCAAAAATGGCAAAGTCATCACCCAGTCCGTTAACGATAGCGTCATCAAAGGTTAGCGTAATACGACCACCTTCACCTAAACTGACTATATCACCCGAAGTCCCTTGCGCTTGCCCTAATGCTTTTTCGGGCGTTTGCCAGACAGCGTCTACATTTAATCCAACAAGATAATTTTCATAACCTGTCGCCCAGGACGTAATTGAAGTATCGTCCTTATTGATCGCGGTCGAACCTGCTTGCCCAGCTGCTGGCGCAAAAGTACCTGCATGTGCAGGAAAATTAATACCTATAGCCAGTAAACTTACACTAATGATTTTATGTTTCATTTTCATCTCCTTTCTTGGTTAAAATTTATCTTAGTTAATGTTTATGTATAAACTCAAAATATGTTATTGCGCAAAAACAATTTCTGCAGGATTTAAATTGGTTGACACAGCATCTATTTCTTCGCAGCTCAATGGATTAATAATTCTAACTGTCGCGTTTGCGTTATCACTCACCCATAACAACCCCTGCGGATCAACAGTAAGATTTGCTATCTGCCCATCTATTAACTGGGGCACATTCATCGGGGCAATTTCTTTAGTTTTAATGTCCATTACATAAAGCGTATTGTTATCAAAACTTTCATAGCCGACAAAATATAATCGTTCGGGAGAAACTACAGAAAACTTAGTAATTAATCCATAAGGATGAGATAGGTCATCACCATCATCCAGAATAAGTGTGCTTGAATAATCATCCAGACTAATCACCTCTATACCGCCAACATAATCCACTGGGAAAAAACTTCCAGAACCCTGCATATAAAGCATATTGTTTTCAGATAAATAGGTGTGCGCGGTTGGATTGCGATAGGTCAGCGGAATACCTTTAAGATTATCACCTACAATATTGACATCAATTTCCTGATCCGTATTAATATCAAATACTGCAATATAGGCATCATGAATAACACTTTGAGAAATACCTTCAAGTCGCTGCAAGATAATATAAAGCTTGTCATTTACAATTAGCCCCGCATCCATCTCTGGCAAACCATCGTCTGTACTGTAAGCCGACAGGTCTAACTCACCAATTTTAAAATCCGCTTCTTTGGTTGCTAAGGGATTAACAACCCAGGCTTTTGTTTTGTTGTATCGTAAAATATAAGCTTTTGTTTCACTCACAAAAATCATGTCGTGAGGGTTACTGGCAATAGTCGCACCAGGCTCATTAATAGAATACTGCCAGATCACATCTTGAGGTTCATCAATGGCATATTTTGTAACACTATTGCCACCCAACTGTCTTTCGAGAATATAAAAATGATCGCCATAAGTCACCACCGTTAAATCACTGGAGGTAGGTTTTAAATCATTTAAGGAAGTGAACTGTCCATTTACATCACCAGTGATAATAGCGTGCGCACCAGTAACAAATGTCGGAGAAGTTGTCGCGGCAATCGCTGTTACAGAACTGAAACTCGTTATAGTGGCATCAGGATCACATAATATAGCCGCAGACATTTCGTCACGCTCATCCTGTTCTGGCTCTTTATTTGTAGTCGTCTCAGAACATCCTTGAAGCAAAATAATTACTACTAGTATAAAAAAATTCTGTTTTAATATAGTTTTCATCTCTCCCCCCTAAAAGGTTGCATTGAATGTTAGCGAGGCACTCAATCCTGGTGTAACACGATTTCGAAAATAACGAATATTTTCATCCCGTATATTATTTATTCTAAAATCAATATTTGAACTTTTGAATAAATACCGAATACCCGCGTTATACAAGTTAACATCATCACCGATTCGCAAATTTGATCTATCGTAGAACATATCTCTTTTTATATCCGCCTCTAAACTAAACAACCATTTATTAATGGTATATACATAATGTAGAAGAAATGCTTTTTCGTAATAACCCTGTATTTTTTTATCGTCGAAGGCCGTCTCTTCTGAGTTTTGAAAGCTGTCAATCAAATTTAAATTTGCACTAATGGCATGACGTTTAGCCGGTTTTAATTTCAACGTTATTTCAAGGCCTTGAATAACTGCATCAGATATATTTCCTGGCACGCCGACACCCTGGCCATTAAAAGTCCTCACAATTAAGTCATCAATCTGATTATAAAAAATACCAACATATATCTCAGCATCATGTGACCAGTGATAGGGTTTAAACCATGTATAGGTATAACCTAAGTCAATATTAATGGACTCTTCAGACTTTAAATCTGAATCGCCCAGAAACAAACCACCGCCGCCAAAAAGCTCAACAAACGAAGGTGCGCGACTGTATTGCCCAACATTAGCGGTCAGAAAAGTACGATTATTGAAACGATACTTGATGCCTAACTGCGGATTAACAAATCGGTGCCTTCGCTCAAATCCTGGCTCCACCTCTCCAAACTCATTTATAACTGTTGCAATTTCATCAGACAACGATTGATAACGTACAACAAAATTCAGTATCAGCTGTTCAGAATAAAAATAAGATACACTTTCAACCGATGCTTCAATTTTATTACGGATATTTTTATCACTCTGCACGGCAAGCAATGAATTTTCAGTGTTATAAGTTTCTTTACCAACTCCACCAAGAAATTTCCAATGTTGCAGAGGTTTAATGATTTCCACATAAATCTGAGAACCCAACTTTTTAGTAATACTCTCTACCCTCTGATTAAAAAAACTTAACTGTGCCAGTGTGTCGTCAAACACTTCATCTTTCTGACTAGCAAAAACTTTAAGGTTAAGATTTAAATTATCAAAGCCAAGCTGTTTTGCATTTAGTTGCCCAAGCACGTTATAGGTTTGCGTATCGACAAAAGAGTTAGAGGCTGAACTATTTATGACATTAGGTAGTTCTTTTTTTCTATCTGATATATTCAGCCTTACTGATGTATCAATTGCCTCACTAACTTTTGCCTTCCAGTTAAGCAAGCCTGTTAGATGCTTCACGCCATCATTCTGACGTTTATCACCACGGTCATCTAACGTGTTAGCGGGTGTTCCATTGTCGTTGCTGAAACTAAAATCATTTTCACTTTGTAAATAGCTCGCACTAAGAAGAAAACGATTTTTATCTTTAATGATATTTGATGAGGCGCTCAGTTTATATGTTTGAAAGCTGGCAACAGTCGCGCTTATACTAGAACGACTTGACTCTTCAATCTGCGAAACACCAACAGACTGACGTGTAATGATATTAACGGCACCACCGATAGATGGACTACCTAGCTCAAGCGGTGTAGAACCACGGTAGATCTCAATTCTTTCGATATTATCCAAAGCAATTAAACTTAAATCGACCGGCCCGCCAGAAGCATCGTTCAACGCTACACCATCCAGATAGATAGTGACCTGCTCACTATTCGCGCCCCGCAACAAAAGACTGGAAAATCCTCCTACACCGCCACTGGATCGCACCTGAACGCCCACTTCCTGTTCAATAACATCAGTCAAACTTACAAAACTATGTCGGAAACGTTCTGCTTCTATCACAGAATATGAACTCGAAGTCACACGTGTATCCACATCGCCAATAGTTTTTTCGATTTGTCCTTCTTCGATGAGCACCCATAATTTTTCATCTGAATTTTTCATATCCGATTCATCTTGCGCACGCACAGGTAGACTCTGTACAAATACGAAGAGCACTGACAATGTAAAATAGAACCAGTTATAAGTAACGTAAGTTTGCACAACACTATTTTCGGTTTGCACCTGTAAACAGGCAACAGATTATAAAAAGCGAGCACAGACGCGGAAAAGGGATGCTCTCTGAACAGGAAGCACCACACTCACACCAGGTCAATCGCCCACCGCGACTTCTGTAGCTCTGATTTAACAACCAGAGCAACAATATCAGGCCGGTCTCCGGGCTTATGGTGTGAATTCTTACGAAAACCTGAGTTATTCCCTTCCCACGATTCCACTTAAAAAAAGCAGCTTCGCAGTGGTAGAATAATTCTCACCAATCACCGTTGCGGGGGCAGCGTTGGATTCATCACGAATGACTCACCAACTTCCCGATTATCCTCTAGCAAAAAAACACTTTGGAAGAGGCACCTGATATTGAAATTTATTAATTAATAGACATAATACACAACAAATAACGATAAGATACCCTCCCATTTGGGAGTGAACTTTCTTTCTCTCACAATATCTGTGTATTACCATTGTGCATTACAATTAAAATCCAATTTAAAAGAAGTACAAAAATGTCTAGCCAGAAAGCAATACAAAAATTAAAAACACACGTACAAAATCATATTATTGGGCAGGAAAA
>CAZMWD010000161.1:0-5769 GCA_964569685.1 uncultured Cocleimonas sp.
CTAGCAGGGGGAGGGTTAGGGAGGGGGTAGAAATTTTAAATATTTACACCGCCTCTAACATTCTACCCTCTCCCCAGCCCTCTCCCTGCTAGGGAGAGGGGGTAAAAAGATAATTATGTCTACACACACAAAAGAAACCGCACTACGCAGAACCTTTGCTATCATCTCGCATCCCGATGCGGGTAAAACCACCATTACCGAAAAGCTATTATTATTCGGTGGTGCGATTCAGCTTGCAGGAACAGTAAAGGGTCGCAAAGCCGCGCGCCACGCAACATCCGATTGGATGGCGATGGAAAAAGAGCGTGGTATTTCAGTCAGTTCTTCTGTGATGCAATTCCCTTATTGTTTGGGTGAAGGCGAAGATAAAATCGTTAACTTGCTCGATACACCTGGTCACGAAGATTTCTCGGAAGATACTTATCGTGTATTAACAGCAGTCGATTCTGCATTAATGGTGATCGACGTTGCAAAGGGTGTTGAAGCAAGAACCATAAAGTTAATGGAAGTCTGTCGTTTACGCGATACGCCGATAATGACCTTCATCAACAAACTCGACCGTGAAGGACGCGACCCGATTGATTTACTGGATGAAGTCGAAAGCATTTTAAAAATCCGATGCGCCCCCGTTACTTGGCCGATTGGCATGGGTAAACGACTCAAAGGCGTTTACCATATTCAAAACGATGCAGTACATTTATACGACCCTAATCATGATGGTAAAATCATGGAAGGCGAAGTTATTCAAGGGATAGATAATCCGCGTTTAGATGAATTACTCGGGACGCAAGCCGAAGAATTACGCGAAGAACTTGAGCTGGTTATCGGCGCAAGCAACCCTTTTGATCTTGATCAATATTTACGGGGTGAATTGACACCTGTTTTCTTTGGCTCTGCCACCAATAACTTTGGTGTGGCTGAATTGTTAGCGGACTTTGTAAAGTACGCCCCTGCCCCACAACCACGCCCAACCACCACTCGCGAAGTGTCTCCCGAAGAAGAGAAGTTCACCGGTTTTATTTTTAAGATTCAAGCCAATATGGACCCTCAACACCGTGACCGTATTGCGTTTATGCGCATCTGTTCGGGTAGCTTTGCAAAGGGTATGAAGCTCAATCACGTGCGTCTTAAAAAAGAGATTAAGATACCCGATGCCCTCACTTTTCTGGCTGCAGATCGCGGACATGTTGATACTGCCTACCCCGGTGATATTATTGGTATTCATAATCACGGCACCATTCGTATTGGTGATACCTTTACCCAAGGCGAAGAGTTGTATTTCACAGGGATTCCTAACTTTGCCCCCGAGCTTTTCCGTCGCGCGCAGTTAAAAGACCCATTAAAGATGAAGCAATTACAAAAGGGTTTAAATCAGCTATGTGAAGAAGGCGCAACCCAACTTTACAAACCCTTTATTAACAACGATTTAATATTAGGCGCCGTCGGCATATTGCAGTTTGAAGTGGTCGCACAACGTTTAAAAGATGAATACAAAGTTGATTGTCAGTTTGAAGCCGTCAATGTGCAAACCGCACGCTGGATTCAATGTAACGATGAAAAAATGCTGGATGAATTTAAAAAGAAGGCAGAAAACAACCTATCATTAGATCATGCGGGTGAGCTGGTTTATATCGCGCCGACACGAGTTAATTTACAAATGGCAATTGAACGCTGGCCAGATATTGAATTCCAGTCTACGCGTGAACATGGGATTTACGAATAGCCTAAACCCTCCGTACCCCATCATTAAACCTAACTTGTTGGAGTGGCTTCTATCCCCTCCCCAACCCTCCCCTTGCTAAGTGGAGGGAGCTGAACAGTCAACGTGCTTCATCTCATTAAAACAACTAACGAAACAACTTATCGAAACAACCTATCGAAACAACGAAATCGGCAACACCGACAACAACCCCCGCAAATTTAAATAACCTGCTATTCCCACTAAAATAGCGCCACCGAACGTACCTATTGCAATCAATGAAAGATTAATTTCAGGTGTCATTTCAAATAAAGAATAGGCCGCGATATTGCCTGCAATAACGGCGAGTACACTTGCCAAAAATCCAGACAATGCGCCAATAAGCGAAAATTCAATCAATAAATTAGAACGGATATGAGCACGGCTTGCACCCACGGTTTTAAGTATCGCAATTTCTTTTCGGCGTGCTGGTTTTTGTGATTGTAATGCAGAAAAAAGCACCACGATTCCTGCAATTAACGTAAATAAGAAAATCGATTGTACCGCAAAAGCGGCTTTGTTAATTAGCTCCCTTACCTGCGCCATAATGGCACTAATATCAATATCGGTGACACTGGGAAATTGGCTCATTAAATCCGGTAGGATGTGTTTATTCGCATCGCTGATATGAACACTGGTAATAAAGGTTTTGGGCTTATCTTCAAAGCCCAAAGGTGCTGCCATTATGAAAAAATTAGGTTTCATACTATCCCATTGCACTTTGCGTAAACTACTAATAGTTTCAGTAAAACGCTCACCTGCAATATCAAAACCTAAACGGTCACCCATTTTTAATTTTAAGGTTTTAGCAATATCCTCTTCGACTGAGAAACCGTCTTTTTGATCTTTACTAAACCATTTTCCATGAGTGACAATATTTCCTTCTGGAACATCCTGCATCGCCGACATATTAAATTCGCGAATTAATAAACGCTTTGCACGTGTCGATTGATAATCATCCGGTGACACGGGTTTTTCATTTATTTCAACCAAACGCCCTAGCACCATTGGATATAAGGGTGCTTTAATATTATTTGATGCAAAAATTGCCTGAATCGGTTGAATTTCTTCTGGCTGAATATTAATAAGAAAATGATTAGGTGCATCGACAGGTAAAGATGATTGCCAACGATTAATTAAGTCGCCACGTAAGGTTGTTAATAGCAGTAAACTAAACAGCCCTATTCCGAATACCACAACCAACATTACCATGCGTTGATTCGCTTTGGGTAAGCTCATCTTTTGTCCTAAACGTTGCAAAGACCACACCAACACTTTTGCGAGTAACCAAAAGACTAAAATAGCCACAAGCACACCTATTAACAAATTTAAGCTGAGTAAGGCATCATTTGTTTGTAGCCACATCAACACAAATACGCCGATAACAATCGCTAAAATCGAAAACACATAGGGTATTTTTGACGCTGTTTTTTGTTCTTGAAAAATTTGCATCGGTGCAATATTCATCAATTGCACCAACTGTGGCAGAGAAAAACCCAGTGCCATCACCCATGCGGTTGCAAAACCAACCCAAACGGGTCGCCAACTCGCAGAAGGTAAGGTTTGCCCCACAAAATCTTGTAACGATAATGCTAATAAAAACTGAATAAAATACCCTAAAACCGCACCAAGGATAGCCGCTAAAGTAGCCGTTATAAAAAGCTGGCTAAGATAACGATTAAGAATCTGTTGACGAGAAGCACCTAAGGTTTTAAGCACGGCAACCGCAGGCGTTTCGCGACGCACTAAACTATAACTACTCAGCGCGATTCCCGCGCCCGCTAAAATCACGGCTAATAAAGACGCTAACTTTAAAAAGCTTTGCCCACGTTGCAATGCTTGTTGCACCGAAGGTAAACCATCTTCAAGACTCCGCAGGGTTTCACCGGGTTTTAATTGCGGCTTAAGCCATTTGGAAAACTGTTTTATATTCTTTTCATCACCTGCTACTAACAAGCTATAACGCGCACGACTTGCGACACTCAATAACCCCGTCGCTTTCAATTCAGATTGTGGAAGAATTAACACAGGCGCAAACTGAAATGCATTGGTTGCTTGATCAGGCATTTTACGAATCATTTGAGATAAACGAAGTTGACTTTTACCCAATAAAACTTGATCCCCCGCCTTGGCGTTAAGTGCCACAAACAAACGCGGTTCAGTCCATGCTTCTAATGCTTTCATATTCGAAATAGGATTAGAGATGACCTCACCCGTGGCTTCTCTGCTCGTCTCTATTTGTCCATGCAATGGATAATTAGGTGATACCGCTTTTATTTGTGCTAATTGAAAATTTTCACCCACCGATACCATGCTTGGAAAGCTCACGATATTGGCGATTCTCAAACCACGTGATTGAGCTTCTGAGGTGAATAGTTGATTAATAGGACGGGTTGATTGAATCACCAAATCACCCCCCATTAATTGCGTTGCCTGTGTACTCATCGCGCGATCAGCACGGTCAGTGAAAAAACCTACCGAAGTCACCGCAACCACAGAAACCAACAAGGCTAGAAACAACAAACGCATTTCAGGTAAACGCCAAAAACGTTGCGATTCAGACCAATAAGCAATCAAAAAAGAAGGCATCATTGTTTACTCAACCGTCCATTATCTAATCGAAAATGCGTTTCGCACCTGCTTGCCAAACTATCATCGTGCGTAACCATGACCAATGTTGTTTTGCTTTGTTTTTGCATAGAGAAAAGCAGAGTAATGATTTCTTCACCGGTTTGGCTATCTAAATTACCTGTGGGCTCATCTGCAAATAAAACAGCAGGTTTCGTCACAAACGCGCGTGCCAACGCAACACGTTGTTGTTCGCCTCCCGATAACTGTGTCGGTCGGTGAGAGAGCCGATCAGCCAAACCAACTTGAACTAAAGCCTCTTTAGCTTGTTGTCGTAACGCTTGTTTATTTAGACCGGTCGATTTATCCAGCTCCAAGGGGAGCATGACATTCTCCAAGGCACTTAAATTATCCATCAAATGAAATGACTGAAAGACAAAACCCACTTTTCCTAAACGTAAATTAGCGCGCTGATCTTCATCTAATTGCGACAACGCTTTATCCAACAATACCACCTCACCCTCACTGGGAATATCTAAGCCCGCAAGCAAACCCAGTAATGTGGTTTTACCTGAACCCGATGCTCCAGTGATTGCAACAGACTCACCCTGAGAAATACTGAGATTGATATTATCAAGAATATGTAGTGATTCACCTGTCGAAACAGCTAGTTTTTTATCTAAATTTTTAGTTTTTATAACAATAGATGTGCTTTGCTGATTATCCATTTATAATAATGACTCGTATTTTTTTATTAAGGAAAATTGACCTTTTTGAAATGTACTGGGTCAATAGGTTAGGGGCCTCTGCTCAAGTCCCATAAGAACACTAAAAGAGAATGTTAACTATGGGTTTTCCAAACCTTACTTTCAAGCCAGTATTACACATTATTGTGTTTACTTTTTTAATACTTATCACTCACACAGCCAGCGCGAGTCAAAAGATTCTCGTCTGGGGTGATAGCCTCAGTGCCGCTTATGGTATTCCCGTCGAAAAGGGCTGGGTCAATTTGATGAGAAAAGAATTAGGCAGTAGTGTAGAAATCATCAATGGAAGTATCAGCGGGGAAAATACCCAAGGCGGTTTAACACGCCTACCGAAAGCCTTAAAAACCCACAAACCCAATTATGTAATACTGATACTCGGTGCAAACGATGGCTTACGTGGGCTTCCGCCCCGTTTAACCAAAAACAACCTTAAAAAAATGATTGAGCAGTCACAACAAAACAATGCAAAAGTGATTCTACTCGGCATGAAAATTCCACCCAACTATGGGGTCACCTATTCAAAACAGTTTGAATTATTATTTAGCGAACTGGCAAAAGAATACCAGCTTCCTTTTATTCCTTTCTTTATGGAACATATTATTGATAATTTAAGCTTATTCCAAGAAGATGAATTACACCCAACCGCCGAGGCACAACCGCTATTGCTTAAATTTATTCTACCAACGCTGATGCAAG
>CAZMWD010000162.1:0-2101 GCA_964569685.1 uncultured Cocleimonas sp.
ACGAAGAATAAACCTAGTCCCACAGTAACTAATACAGCAATAGTAGCAGCCCAGCGAAACATAGCCATTGGGTTTTTCTTAACGGCTTCAATACTGGTTGAGATTGCAGTAAACACATTAACATTACGATGTATGATTAACGGTACAGCGATGACACTAATGGTAAAGGCAATAGCTGCAAATACCAGACCTGCCAATAAAAAGACAATAAGGAAGGATGAAAACTGCGGATTATTAATCAATGCACTCCAGCCACTGGCAATCGTATCTGAATTATCAAGAAAGGCATTAATCGCTAATATCATGGTTCTGACCCATGCAAACATAATTAGAGCAAGAATAACGAGAACAGTCACGGCTCCCATACTTTTATGACTCAGTAAGGGCACAAGTGTTAGGCTGATAGCGGATGCGACCATTGCCAAGACTATGCCGCCGATAAGTAAGATACCCGTAAATGGAACGGCTTGTTCGCCTGAGAATAAGGCATTCCAACCACTGCTAAAACCAGCAGAATCACCAAAAAAAGCATTCACAATTAACGTCGCTACTCCTGTCCAAACGAGCATCAGTGTGCCAAGAATAAGGGTAAGACCGAGTAAACAGCGCGAATTTCTACCTAATACGGATATTGCATGTAATAAGGAGGGTTTTTCTCCTCGTTCTATCCGTTGGCTCATATCATAGATACCGGCAGCAACGGGCGGACCTACAAGGTAAAAGCCCGTTATTATCGCCATAACAAAGATAGGGTTCGATTTTGTATACCAGATTGTGATTGCGCCAGCGACAACGAATAAAAGTCCGTAGAGCAAACTGGTGATATTCGCTGTTTTAAAATCATCAATGCCTTTGCTGAGCCATCGACTGGGCGCATTATTACTGATTTTTCGGATTTTTAGTTTAGTTTGTTTTCTACCGGAATTGCTGTATGTGCCGTTTTCTATCTGATTCGGTGCTGTAGTAGCCATTTTATCCTCTCTTATTAGTGGGTTAATACTCCTGTTTTATTCACGTTATGGTGTTTACTTAATAGTATTATTATTTCTAGAGGGCATTGCATGAGAGTATGGCGAGATAAACGGCAAGCTCTAATAATCAAGTTGTCCATTTCAAACAACAAAATGGCAAGCTTGCTAAAAATGAGTGAAATTTTCTCTATATTTTATAAAAATAAAGTTAATAGCAGGGCTATTGACTGCAGTTTTAGGGGGTATAGGGGAAATTTAAGCTATTTTTATCTGTCATATCTCTCGTGCAAAGACCTCTCTATACTGTAGAACCTAATCCTGAAAATATCAACTTTGTTTTATATGGGTATAAAATTAAACTATAAATAGAGATAATAGGGCAGTATTAACACAGATTAAGTATGATTTAATGAGTGAAAATAGCGTTAGATTAAAGACAAATTAATTTAGATTAAAAAATGCATAAGACCTTACTTGACTCACTCTATGAATCGACGCTAGCATGAGGTATTTAGAATACACTTTAGAGGTCGTTATTAATGAAAATACTGATTCCAATTTCAATCTTAGCGTTTATTGCAGGTATTTCATTAAGTCTGCTTTATATGGGGAAAAGCACGTCTAGCTCACATTTATCGTCGCAATTAAACCTGCCTGATGGGGGGAACTTCACCTTGCGATATGGTGAGAATAAAGTAAGTTTGTCCGACTATAAGGGTAAAGCAGTGCTGATATTTTTTGGTTATACCTCGTGTCCTGATGTTTGTCCTACTTCATTAGCTTATATGAGTGCCGCACTCAAAAATCTGAGTGAAGCTGAGCAAGAAAAAGTACAAATGTTGTTTATTAGTGTCGATCCAGAGAGAGATACACCTGAAAAACTGCAACAATATACCCGCTATTTCCATCCTGATATTAAGGGTATTACCGGTACAAAAGCTGAAATTGATGCCGTTATCAAACAATACGGCGCTGCGTATCAAAAAGTAGCCAGTGAATCTGCAATGGGTTACTTAGTGGATCATTCTTCCTCTGTGTTTGTGATCAATCCTAAAGGTCAATTTGTGGATATGTTACCGCATGGTTTACCGGTTGATGAGATTACTAAAACGATTAAAAAATTGATCTAA
>CAZMWD010000162.1:2201-5762 GCA_964569685.1 uncultured Cocleimonas sp.
TACACCCAAATTAAAGATTTACAACAGCGCACCGTGGCGTTGAGGGGGTATCTTTGACTACGAAAACAAGCAAGAGTTACTAGAAGAAACGGTACGTGAATTAGAAGACCCCGATGTTTGGAATGATCACGATAAAGCCACGCGCTTAGGTAAAGAACGCACAGAACTTGAAGATGTGGTTTTTTCCATTGATAAACTCAGTCATGGTTTAGATGATGCCAAAGACCTGCTCGAAATGGCAGAATCTGAAGATGATCAAGAAACCGTCGATGCCGTGATTGCGGATATAGAAAACCATAAAGCAGGTGTTGAGCGTTTAGAGTTTCAGCGCATGTTCTCTGGCAAGATGGATAAGAACAATGCTTTTTTGGATATTCAATCCGGCTCTGGCGGTACAGAAGCGCAAGATTGGGCAGAAATGGTGTTACGCATGTATCTGCGCTGGGGTGAAGCAAAAGGTTTTAAAACCGAATTAATGGAAGCCTCTGCGGGTGATGTTGCAGGTATTAAATCAGCCACCATCAGCTTTCAAGGTGAATATGCCTTTGGTTGGTTACGCACCGAAATTGGCGTGCATCGTTTAGTGAGAAAATCACCCTTTGATTCAGGCGGTCGTCGTCATACCTCTTTTTGTGCCGTGTTTGTATCGCCAGAAATAGATGATGATATTGAGATAGATATTGATCCATCGGATTTACGTGTGGATGTGTATCGAGCCTCCGGTGCAGGTGGTCAGCACGTGAATAAAACCGAATCTGCGGTGCGTTTAACCCATTTACCAACGAACACCGTAGTGCAATGTCAGAATGGACGATCGCAGCATCAAAACAAAGCAACCGCGATGAAGCAGTTAAAAGCCAAATTGTACGAGCAAGAAGTTCAAAAACGTAACGAAGAAAACCAAGAATTAGAAGATAATAAATCCGACATTGGTTGGGGCAGTCAAATACGTTCTTATGTATTGGATGCATCGCGTATCAAAGATTTAAGAACGGGTGTAGAAACCGGAAATACCCAAGGCGTGCTAGATGGCAATCTAGATCAATTCATAACGGCGAGCTTGAAAGCGGGTCTTTAGGAGGGGCACTGTAATCAATTCGAAATGAGTTTATCGAGTCCAAACAATTTATTTACTGCGTTGTTAAAGATTTGAAATAGCGGTGCTATTACAAACGCCTTGTAATTAAACCGTTTGAATCTCAATAATTCTCATTTAGAATCAATTACAGTACCCCAAATAAGATTTCCACGAAAAGCACGAAAAATACGAAAAATATAA
Source organism: uncultured Cocleimonas sp. (assembly GCA_964569685.1). GTDB lineage: Bacteria > Pseudomonadota > Gammaproteobacteria > Thiotrichales > Thiotrichaceae > Cocleimonas. The sequence goes on from CAZMWD010000162.1 coordinate 3,481, forward strand.
AACTCCCCTCTTAGAAAAAGAGGGGTTGGGGGAGATTTAAAATGGTTCTATGCAAGTCGATCTTAAATCCCCCTCAATCCCTCTTTGTCTAAGGGGGAAGTAATGGAACAATAAGAGATAAGAGAATGAGCGAAGAAAACATTAATAGCCAAAGTGACCAAGCAGAACCACAAGACGAAAATCAATTAATCGCATTACGCCGTGAAAAATTAGCGGAATTGCGTAAAAATGGAATCGCATTTCCAAATGCATTTAACCGTGAGTTTTATGCGGATGATCTGCAAAAAGAATACAAAGATAAAGAAAAACCGTGGTTCGAAGAAAACGAAGTACGCGTCAGTGTCGCAGGTCGAATGATGCTGAAACGTGTCATGGGTAAAGCCAGTTTTCTTACGCTTTCAGATATGTCCGGTCGCATCCAAATATATGCACAAAAAGGCATGTTGGGTGACGAACTTTATGATGCATTTAAAGGCTGGGATATTGGCGATATAGTTGGCGCTGAAGGCGTGCTGTTCAAAACCAATAAAGGCGAACTTTCGGTAAAAGTTGATAAATTACAGCTTTTAACCAAATCACTTCGCCCACTGCCAGAAAAATTTCATGGTTTGAGCGATCAAGAACAACGTTACCGTCAGCGTTACTTAGATTTAATTATGAGCGATGAAACGCGTAATACCTTCAAAATGCGTTCTAAAATTATAGCTTACATTCGTGATTACTTTATTCAAAACGACTTTATGGAAGTTGAAACTCCCATGCTACAAGTGATTCCCGGTGGTGCAACCGCGCGCCCGTTCGAGACACATCATAATGCGCTGGATATTGATATGTATCTGCGTATCGCGCCAGAGCTATACCTAAAACGTTTAGTTGTCGGTGGTTTTGAACGCGTGTTTGAAATTAATCGTAACTTTAGAAATGAAGGGTTATCAACCCGTCATAATCCTGAATTTACCATGATCGAGTTTTATCAAGCTTACGCAACGTTCCACGACTTAATGGATATTACCGAAGAATTATTACGCGGTTTAGCAGAGCATGTACTTGGTACAAGTGAAGTGACTTATCAAGGTGATACCTTTGACTTTGGTAAAACATTTGATCGTATCTCGGTGAAAGATTCCATACTAAAACACAATACGAATCTGTCGGAAGCTGATATTAGCAATCAAGATAGCGCGAAGAAAATCGCACAAGACTTAGGTGTTCACGTAGAAGATTATTGGGGCTTGGGTAAAATTCAGATGGAAATATTCGATGAAACGGTCGAGAAAAAACTACTCAATCCAACCTTCATCACAGAATACCCAGCCGAAGTGTCACCATTGGCACGTCGTAATGACGATGATGATTTTATAACTGATCGTTTTGAATTATTTATCGGTGGACGAGAAATCGGCAATGGCTTTTCCGAGCTTAACGATGCCGAAGATCAAGCCGAACGTTTCAAAAAACAAGTCGCGGAAAAAGATGCGGGCGATAACGAAGCCATGCATTACGATGCTGATTATATTCGCGCGCTCGAATATGGAATGCCACCGACAGCAGGTGAGGGCATTGGTATTGATCGTTTGGTGATGTTATTGACGGATGCGCCTTCAATTAAGGATGTAATATTGTTTCCGCATATGCGCCCTGAATAAGTCAGGTTTTCTATTAAGGAATAATTACCATTAAGGAGTAACTACTATGCCACGACAGAAACGATATTTATTCATACTGATTCTTTCTTCTGCCACTTTTTCTTCCCCTTCTGCTTTTGCAGATTGGTCTCTTTCGGGCTTGTTTTTAAATCGAATTCCTTTAGAAGCAAAGGAGAAAAAAGAAATCCAACAATTCTTTCTAGGTAAAATTAGAGTGGCTAAAACGGGCCTGTCCTGTTTTCCTAAAGCTAATAATAAACAACGAGCCTTGCACTGCGCTCAATTGATGGATCGTAAAATGGATTTGGAGATGAAAGCATTAGATGCAAAAAACCCAAAGGCTTCTGCGGTAAAAGCACCCAATTATAATGCTATGCAAGATAGCGTGACTAAAACAGATTGGAATAATAAAGAAAAAAAAGTAGTGTTGGATGAAATTAAACTTAACTTAAACAACCACCAAACTTCTTATAATTGTATTGGAAAAGCGAAGACAATGGGTGATTTAAAACGTTGTTTTGAAAGGCGATAATATATTTTAAGTTCCCAAAAAATTCGTCCCTTCCCTTCGACCCCGCTCAGGATAAACCAAAAGTCCGCTCAGGGAGCTGAACTATTGCTTATCTGTAGCCTGAG
>CAZMWD010000163.1:0-2444 GCA_964569685.1 uncultured Cocleimonas sp.
TTAATAATTAACCACTTAGCTTAACACCATGCGCTTTTATCAGACCTTTATTTCATTTTTTGTACTATTTGATTACGCTTATAATTAATAATGCAAAAAAATAAGGTTACCATGATTAAAGTCGCACATATCTCTACAGGTTTAGAAACAGGTGGAGCCGAAGTTCAATTGCTACGCTTACTGACTGAATTTGATAAAAACAAATTTGAAATGATGGTGATTGGGCTTGATCGTGATACCTACTTAGCGGATCGTATACGAGAGCTTGGAATTCCTGTCCATACGCTAAACCTTAAAAAGAATCCACTTGCAATAACTAAAGCCTATAAATTACTCAAAGAATTTAACCCCGATGTGATTCATGGCACGTTATATGAAGGCGGTGTTGTCGGTACAGTCTTCAGACGCTTTTTACCCAAAAAACCGCCCGTTATTTGGACAGTGCATGATGGGCTTGAGAATTACCGCAAAGAACCCATCCGCAAACAAATACAACTGCGTTTATGGGGTTTAATGTCTGGCTCGCCAGAATGTATGATGTATGTTTCTCATTTAAGTTGTAAACAGCATCTTGCTTGGGGTTTTAATAATAAAAAAGCGATTGTAATACCCAATGGGGTTGATACTGCTCGTTTTCAGCCAAACGTGAGTGCTAGAAAAACGATTCGTGACAGTTTAAACATTCCCCAAGATAGTTTTGTGATCGGTATCACGGCACGTTTTCACCCTGTTAAGAATCATGTTGGCTTCATTAATTCAGCCGCGATTCTTGCCAAAGCGCACCCTGAAACACATTTTATAATGGTGGGTACAAATATTGATGAAAATAATCAAGTACTCACTGATTTAATTAAAAAACACGGCTTGCAAGATAAAATACATCTACTCGGTAATCGTGAAGATATTCCTGATATTGTAAATGCTTACGATGTTGCTGCACTCACTTCATTTGGTGAAGCATTCCCATTAACACTGGGTGAGGCAATGGCCGTTTCTGTTCCTTGCGTGGCAACCAACGTTGGCGATAATGATTACATTATTAAAAACACGGGGCGTGTCGTACCCGCAGATGATGATAAAGCAATGGCAAATGCATGGAAAGAAATGCTAGAAATGGATAACGATGAATTTAAACGTTTAGGGCGCGCGGCTTTACAACGTGTAACCAGCGAGCTTTCTTTAGGGCAGCAAGTGCAACAGCATGAAGACCTTTATGAAACGCTTTATTTACATAACCAGCAAGCGATAAGCCCTGCTGAACATGCATCTTGATTACCTTGGAAGTCGAACAATCAAAGAAAAATGTTATCTAATAATAAATACCGTCTCATCATTGCTAACTCTGATCACCTTCAACGCGGTGTGCATCGTGCTTTATTATTTTACGATAAGCTCGAACTCACTTTTTTAGAAAATAATAAAGAGATTAAACGGGTTAGTCTTTCGCCTGACCCTGTCTCTTTTCATAATACCTTGGTGAATACACAAGCTAAAATTAGTCTAATCTGTGACCGTTTAGGTTTTGATGAGAAGCTATTGGATTATGATAAATCGCCATTAAAAGCACCCGAAAAGTTAGCGTACAAAGGCTTATTTTTAACGCAAATGCTGTACAAAATGTTTATCCCAATGCAGTGGGTGATTGTTTATAAAACATTGGACAGCGATGGCAATATTAATAAAAAAGAACAATGGAAAAAAATCATCCCTCCTAAAGAAGTGTTTCAAGCCGATCCTTTTATCCTCTATAAAGACGGCAAACATTATGTTTTTTACGAAGAACTTAAATTCGAGGACTACCACGGCTATTTAGCAGTGGCAGAGCTGGATACAAAACAAGGTAAGCTAATAAACGCAAAGACCATTCTAAAATTGGATTATCATCTATCCTATCCGCAAATATTTGAAGAAGATGGTCGGTTTTATATGATTCCTGAAAGTGCTGAAAATCACACGGTGGATTTATTTGAATGCACATCATTTCCTTATGGGTGGAAAAAGAAACAAACGCTACTGGATAATATTCAAGCCGTTGATAGCACTTTGCTAAATACAAACGATACGACGTATTTATTCACGAGCGAAAAAGTAACCGGCGCAAATTTTGATGATGAACTTTGTATTTATAAATCTAACAGCCTGCTTACCGAATCTTTCACTAAAGTTTATGAACACCCTGTTATCAGTGATGTGAGTAACGCACGCATGGCGGGTAAGTTTCTACAAAAGAATAATGAGATTTATCGCATAGCCCAAGATTGTGGCAAGCGTTATGGTTATCGTGCCAATATTAATAAAGTGATTCAAATAGAAGGTGGTTATAAAGAAGAAAAAGTAGAAACAATAAACCCCGGAAAAGGCGCATTAGGCTTTCATACTTATAATGAAGATCATGGCATTGCCGTGGCAGATATGCTGATTGCGCGTTTTGATTTTTATTCTTT
>CAZMWD010000163.1:2544-5682 GCA_964569685.1 uncultured Cocleimonas sp.
TTTCTTCATTTTTCATGTAATGTATTTTTATCTTAATCTATAGTGCCAACCATTCCGCCGCAATAGTCTCGCCCGTTAAATGCTGAATAGAATCATGTGCATTGTCTTTAAATTTTTGTTGTAGCGCGTCATCATAATAAAGTCGATCCATCGCTTCTTGAAAGGCATCGCCATTCTCATTTTCCACGAGTAAACCATTCTTTTCATGGATTATAATTTCACGCGGCCCTGTTGGGCAATCCATCGCAATCACGGGGCATTTAAGTGCCAGTGCTTCAATTAATACCATTGGAAAAGCTTCCGTTCGACTCGAAAGCGTTAAATATGTAGCCGATGCAAGATAAGGAAAGGGGTTGCTTTGTGTGCCCAACAAATGGATTTTATCCTGTAAGCTTAAACGTTGTATTTGTTGCTCTAATTCAGGTCTAAGCTCGCCATCGCCGATAAAAATAAGATCACAATCCTGTTTCATTTTACTTTTTGCATAAGCATCAATGAGTAAATCAAACCGTTTAACTTCATGAAAGCGACCGAGCACCACGATATAGGGCTTGCCGTGTTGATAAGGCTTTAAAGCCGCTTGCTCGTTTATATCTGCAATATCGACAGGGTTGTAAATACGTGAAACATTTTTTAAGGAAAAATCTTCACGCAGTATTGTCGCAACATCTTCTGATACAGCGATTACATTTTTGACACGGTGATAAGTTAACTTAACCAAAGTGGCTTCAAAAAAACTTAACTCTCTTGGGTTGCAGTGTACAGATAATGCGGCATTTTTAAACGCCATTGCGGAAGGGAAATTCGCCGTTTCCATAAAACCATAGACATGGTCATATTGTTCTTTTTTGATGAGTTGGCGTAATTTATAGGCGCGTTTAAACACATTATAAGCTTTACCGAGAATGCTTTTTTTCTGCGGGCAGTCTAAGTGAATTAACTCACCGGGTATTTTGTAATGAATCTCATCATCTTGAAAAATAACGAGACTTACTTCGTTATTTTTAGCCAATGCTTGGGCAAGATTGATGGCGACTCTTTGTCCTCCACCTAAATCAAGGTCAGCAATGACAATGGCTATTTTTTTCATTATGAGCGTTTCTATTATTGTTAGGATTTGTGGTTAGTTGCTTAAATTTTAGACAAATTGTGCTTATTTTTCAAGCATACGGGGATGAAGTGCATTAAGTAGCAGATAAAAGAAACTGAATTGAAACCTTAAAAATAAAGTTTAAAACCAATCTTATTTAACCAGATTTTTTCCTGTATTAAATCAGCCTCTAGTAACGCTTGCTCTCCAATATCTTTTGCGCATTTAATATGTAAGCTATCAAGCCCGCCCTCGACGACAGGTAAAATATCCTTTGTGTCGATTCTGGCGCGATGTAATAACACCGATATGCGTAATAATATACTCAAATAGCGCGCGATTTTTTGTTCGTCTTCTGGCAAACTTTCAAACGCATCCTCTTCTAGTTTTTTTCGATGCGTTTTTACTAAGAGCGAAATTAGATATTGTCTACGACGCGCAAATCCAGGGATGTCTGCATATTTAAGCATGTACGCGCCCTGTAGGTGATATTTATCATGGGTGATGCTCATTCCTAATTCATGCAGGCAGGCTGCCCAGCGTAAAGAACGACCTGTCTTTTTGGGAATATCCCAATCTTTACGCACCTGTTTAAAACAGTGTAAAGCAGTTTGCTCTACTCGGTGTGCATGCTCAATATCAACCTGAAAACGTTGCATTAAATCTTGCACACTACGATCTCTTACATCTTCATGCTGAATACGCCCGATCATATCGTAGAGCAGCCCTTCGCGCACCGCACCGTCGGATACGGTCATACGTTCTATATTGAGTGATTCAAAAATAGCAATGAGTATCGCTAAACCACCTGCAAACACTGGGGCGCGCTCTGTTTTTAAACCGGGTAATTCGATATTTTCTATATTGCCCATCGCGATAAGTTTATCTCGAATGATGATCATTGCATTGAGCGTGATACCAAATTTTTCTAATTCAAACTCTTGAATAATGGCTCTAACGGCTTTAATAGTGCCAGAAGAGCCGATGGCAAATTTCCAGTTACCTTTGTGATAGTTGTGTTGAATGGGCATTATTTCTAATCGCAAAGCTGTATCTGCAGATTGCCATTTATCTGCGCCCAAATCACCGTTTACAAAGAAACGTTGAGTCATACTGACAGAGCCAATATTCAAACTTTCTAGTTTAAGCGGCTCGAATTTTTTGCCAATAATAAATTCGGTACTACCACCACCAATATCAACGACTAACTGTTTGCCTTTATCATCTGAAAGGGTATGTGACACACCTAGATAAACTAGACGCGCTTCTTCATGCCCGGGAATTATTTCTATACGATGACCTAGGGCTTTGTTGGCTTTTTTAAGGAATGCGTAAGAGCCTTTCATGGTCCGTAAAGTGTTAGTGCCCGCTGCTCTAACAGCAGTCGCATCTAAGTGGCGAATACGATCACCAAAGCGTTGTAAACAATCCAGCGCGCGTTGTGCAACTTCATCATTAAGGTTTAGCTTGGCATCTAACCCGCCCCGTAAACGCACCATTTCCTTTAATTGATCGATGATCGAAATATTGCCGGCAGGATCGACGCGCGCAACCACCATATGAAAGCTATTTGAGCCAAGATCAACCGCTGCTATCATTTCTGGATAGGCTTCTTCATTGTCTTTTATGTGATTTTTAATGATGTCTTTCTGATTATTTTGTACTTCCATAGTGCGCAACCATACCGTGCAAGAAGCTAAGAGGCAATCCTAAGTGGTAGATATATATAGTTAATCTCAGATAAATAAACAGAGGTTAATTTATTGTCGGTGCTTACTGCCATTCTTGTCACTAAAGGTTTTATATTATTTTTCTTGCCGATCTGGCACAGGATCATAACCCCCTTCATGCCACGGATGGCATTTGCCGATACGGCGTATGCCCAACCACGTGCCTTTGATAGCACCGTGCTTTTCAATGGCTTGGTGGGTGTAGCAAGAGCAGGTGGGTTCAAAACGACAACTGCTACCCAAAACAGGGCTTAGGAATAGTTGGTAGCCACGGATTATTTTAAGTAGAAACCACTTCATCTTTTTAATTAGACCTTA
>CAZMWD010000164.1:0-5534 GCA_964569685.1 uncultured Cocleimonas sp.
ACTAAAAATAGGCACTAATCAGCCAAATTTTCGCTACGCTTGCTATTCTCGGACAAGCTCCTAGGAGCCTGTCCGAGAATAGAAAGCCGACTGCAAATCCCATAAATATCATAATCTGAGCTTATTAAAATCGTTAAATAGCCGTGCTATTCGCCTCTTTCAATAAACTCACCTTATAATATTTCTGTGATTTTCGTTCCGACTCCTATTCTCGGACAAGCTCCTAGTGAAATATGATCACTGTTTTTGAAAAGAACGTATACTTCGACGCAACTTAATTAAAATTATTCAAGATAGGAAAACAAATGACAATCAAGCGCATCGGGCATCGTTACATCGACGTAAAATCAGGCAATACCATTGATACATGGTTTCCACGTAGCAATAAAGAAATCGCGCGCAGTTGTTTAGCGCAAAAAGTAGGGCTAATAAAAAGTGATTTTATCGAAGTGGAAATTGAATCAGTCGAAGATGCGCCAAAATCAGTCGAAGATGCGTATTTGCGTTTACATTTATTATCCGAATGCACAGTAAAACCCAATGAAATTAATCTCGACGGTGTATTTGGTTTATTGGCAAACGTCGCATGGACATCGGCAGGTCCTGTTTTGCCCACAGAAGTAGACGCATTACGCGGTTTGATTGCAGATCAAGATCATCAGCTTAATGTAACATCAATTGATAAATTCCCCAGAATGACCGATTACGTGATCCCTGAAGGGGTGCGCATTGGTAATGCGGATCGTGTTCGTTTGGGTGCTCACTTAGCGTCGGGTACGACGGTAATGCATGAAGGATTCTGTAACTTTAATGCAGGTACATTAGGTTCATCCATGGTTGAAGGGCGTATTAGTGCGGGCGTTGTAGTCGGTGATGGCTCGGATATTGGCGGTGGCGCATCTATTATGGGAACACTTTCAGGTGGCGGTACTCAAGTCATCTCAATGGGTAAAAAGAATTTACTCGGTGCGAATGCAGGGCTAGGAATTTCTTTAGGTGATCACTGTATTATTGAATCGGGTTTGTATGTAACGGCGGGGACGAAAGTTAAAATGCCAGATGGTTCTATTGTTTCAGCGCGTGAGCTTTCGGGACAATCGGGTTTATTGTTTAGAAGGCACAGCCAAACAGGGGCGGTTGAAGCGATTATGACCGATGGTGCTTTATGGGGTGGGTTGAATACCGAATTGCATTCTAATGATTAATTAATAATCTGTGTAAATACTCCCTCTCCCTAGCAGAGGGTGTCGCAAAGGTAAATCGTAGGTTGGTGCTGAGCTTGCGAAGCCCAACGATCAACGTCGTGTTGGGCTTCGTTCCTCAGCACCAACCTACGAAATGTACTTTTACAACGAACCTACCCGCCTTCAAACGTGGTTTAAAATCTAATAAATACGTGATCATTCGAGCACGGAAGAAACACTGAGCTGGCGTAAAATATGAATTAGTACTGTTACACTTTGTTAGCTTTAAGAAAATCCGCAATCCTATGCGCCGCTTCTATACATTCATCCAGCGTCGCTACTAATGCCATTCTAACACGGTTCTTACCCGGGTTAACGCCATCCACTTCACGCGCTAAATAACTCCCCGGAACGACTTTAATATGTTGTTGTGCATATATCTTACGGGTAAATTCTTCATCATTCATGCCTGATTGTTCATCAAGACCTGCCCAGAGATAAAAACTAGCTTCGGGTTTTTGTACATTCATTACAGGTGACAAAATCTCTAACACCGCATCAAACTTTAATCGGTATTGATCACGGTTTTCTAACACATGTGTTTCATCATTCCATGCAACGATGCTGGCGGCTTGTACAGGGGGCGACATGGCAGAACCATGATAGGTTCGGTACAACAAAAACTGCTTTAAAATATCCGCATCACCGGCCACAAAGCCGGAACGTAAACCCGGTGCATTAGAGCGTTTAGATAAACTATGAAATACCACACAGCGTTTATAATCGGTATTGCCTGTTTTAGCAGCAACTTCTAATAAACCCACAGGTGGTTTGCTTTCATCAAAATAAATTTCGGAATAGCATTCATCACTGGCAATAATAAAATCATGTCTTTCAGCTAATAATAACAGCTGTTTAATTTGCGATTCGCTAATCACTGCTCCGGTGGGATTACCGGGGCTACAGAGATAAATCAGTTGGCAATCATCCCAAATAGCATCACTCACTGCATCAAAATTAGGCACAAACCCTGTGGCTTCGGTGCAAGGTAAAAACACAGGCTCTGCGCCTGCTAAAAATGCCGCGCCTTCGTATATTTGATAAAAAGGGTTGGGCATTACAATATTAGCATTAGGTTTCCGATCAATCACCGCCTGCGCAAAGGCAAACAATGCTTCACGCGTACCATTAACGGGTAATACATGCTGATCTGCAGTTAAGCTATTTACGGGTAAATGAAAACGTTGTGTTAGCCAGTTTGCGATAGATTCGCGTAAAGCATCCGAGCCTTTGGTAAGCGGGTAATTAGCCAAGCCTAAAATATTGTCTTGCAAGGCATCCAGAATAATCTGTGGAGTCGGGTGTTTGGGCTCACCAATGGCTAATGACAATAAAGGTTTGTCAGCTGGCTTAGCACCTTTTATTAATTCTGCAATTTTTTGAAAGGGATAAGGGTGTAATTTACTTAAATTAGAGTTCATATGTAAATAGTTTAATTTTAGAGCTTGAATTATAGAGTATTTTTGATCTGCTAAACACCGATTCTATTATTAGATATAAATAAATTCAATGTGCTAATTATTTATATTAATCAACAGCTTACACTTCGTCGTGAATTAAACAAAAAAATATAATATTAATATTTCGTTAAGCTTTGGATTGATATAGTCGCTAAATATATAACTGAGACCTTTGCACGAGTCGGTGGCGAAAGAAAAATCGGATGAAATTTCACTGATCGAGGCGGGAAATGAAGCTAATAACGAGTTATTAGCAAGTTTTCCAACGAAAAGCAGTGGAATTTCAACCATTTTTACTCGTCATCCGACTCGTGCAAAGGTCTCAATAAATATTAAATTAAGTTTATTGTTGCTGGTACTCCAATAAATATTAATTTAAACCAATAAAAATAATAAAAACAGGTTTCTAAATGAAATTTCTAACGAAAGTAACATCATTTTTTTCTTTCACAAAAAATGGGACGTCTCCAATTGTAGCCAAAAGTAGAAAAATAAAGAAGACAAAGGCACTGGTCTTTTTTATGTTGTTGCTATCAAGTTCGACAACGTATGCGCTAGATATTGTGTTAGACAATACACTGACAGAAATTGCGGGTGATGGCGATGTAACTACTTGTCAAGCAGGGGATATATACCGGTTGGGTACCACTGCATCCTATAATGGGCAAGCCGTTGATATTTTGGTAGAAATTATTGCTGAAGATAATGAATATGATGAAGGGGGGCAAGCAACCCCTTGTATTAATGTTGACAGTGGTATTCTTGAAACACGTCTAAATGATGAAGATGCGGGGGATGATAAAGCAGAGATGGATCTTAAAATCTCTGTCGTACAAAAGAACACTTTAAACACAGTTGAAGTAGACAGAATTGTATTTTCAGGTTTTGATTTAGATAAGAGTAATAATAATACAGGACAATATGCTACTGGAACAGATGATGTTTATATGATTTCACCCAGTAGAGGTTATATAGATTCATCTGTTTCTAATGTGACCTACAGTGAAGGTATTTTTTCTGGTTATAACGTCAAATTAAAAGGACAAGCATCAGGTAACTGTGATGACTCTGCTGCAAACCCAGATGCATCATGTCGTGGTGGTGGTATTGCTGTATTTGGTACAAATGGACCCAATAAGGTAAGCGAAGTTTTTATACGAGTAGCAAATGATAATGCTTATGGTCAATCAAATAACCTAGCTGCACACCGTTTAATTCAGCTTTCATTTAAAGAAATAGATTTTAACGCACTTTTAAATAGTAGCGTTGATCATGGCGATATGCCTACAAGTTATGGTGATGCTTCGCATAACGTTACTGTATTTACAGTATTAGGTTTTGGCGAACCAGCTGATAGCGAAAATGCTCAATTTTCAGTCGATGCGGATGCGGATGATCAAGACCCATCAGGATATAACTTTGATGATGAAGATGGCGTAAGAATTGATGGTAATGCTGCGGTCGGTTCTTTACTGGATATGACGGTGGGTAGGACACATGATGTCGGTGTAACAACCATTGGTAATGGTTTTTTAAGTGCATGGCTGGATTTAAATGGTAATGGGGATTTTTCTGATCCTGGTGAGAAAATTCTTTCTGATACCTCCATATCTAGTACCGTTGCGATAGATACTAATATCACGCTTAATATACCCAGTTCAAATTATACAGGCGTATCTTATGCTAGGTTCCGTTTCTCTCAAAATGCAGGTGTAGCATCGAGTGGTAACGGTGGTGAGGGTGAAGTTGAGGATTACAAAGTAATTTTTAACCCCGGTGGTAATGTAGTGGGTCATCTTTATACCGATTTAAATGGTAATGGTACGCAAGATTCTGGTGAACCTAACCTTGTCAATATTGATGTTGTAATAACCGATAGTGTCGGTTCTCAAACAACGGTTCAAACGGATTCTAATGGTGATTATCAAGCGATCGGTATACGACCAGGTCTTGCCACTGTTGATATTGATGATGCTGATTTACCGGTAGGATTTATCCAAACAGAAGGCACAGACCCGACAAGTAATGTAACGGTCAATGCGGATGTTGATAATATAGAAGAAAATAATGGCTTTTTTGTACCCGGTATTGTGAGTGGAAGTGTACAAGATGATTCTGGTAATCCAATCTCTGGGGTCACCGTTGCAATTAAAGATGGCTTGGGAAATGTAGTTAATGACACAAACGGTAACCCACTTACTACAACGACCAATGGTAGTGGTAATTACACATTTAGTAATGTGCCCGCTGGCGATTACGATATTGTAGAAACGGATCCTGCGAATCACTCATCAGTTAGTGATGGAGATGCTAGTGCCGACGGGGATATTAATGCAAACACAAATACAAATGATAATAAAATACCAGTAACAATGACATCAGGTAAAAATGATATTGGTAATAACTTTGTTGATGCATTAGCAAGTCCAAACTATACGATGAAGAAGACATCGAATACACCAACCATGAGCGCACCCGGTACAATTACCTACAGCTTCTTATTTATCAATACGGGTAATGTCGGCTTAACCAATCTAAGCATTATTGATCCCGATATTGATGCAGGAACGCTAACAGGTTGTCCGATTGCTACATTAGCGGTTCAAGCACAAGCAACCTGTACAGCAACACGTACCATCACGCAGGCACAGATTGATAATCCAGCGGATATTGTGAACACAGCCGTGCCTAACGCAACAGGCCCTAATGGAACAACAGATGTACCAGAAGATGATACCGATAACGATAACAGTACTTCGACAGATACATTACAGTCGCCGACTGCGATTGATGATACAGAACACAATGCAGGTGTTCCAAGCGTAACGAA
>CAZMWD010000165.1:0-5532 GCA_964569685.1 uncultured Cocleimonas sp.
ATGGCAACCAAACACGAAATCATCGGCGAAGAATGGAAAGAGCGCGCCTCTGAGCTTGCCGAGTGGGCGATGCAAAACATGGTCAATCGCAAAGATGTCTGGGGGCAATATTCGGTACTCACGCCAGCCGAGCGCATTAAACAAGGGCGCAGTTATAAAGCGATGACGCTACCACGTAAAGATATGCGTGGTGATGATATGGTGACAATAGATAAACTCACGCGCCACTTTGCTAGCCGTCATCACCACAAACCACAAATAATTGGCTTGCACGAAAAATCCAAAGAAACAACCAGCAAATGGTTAGGCATTGATATTGATTGTCACGACACCGATTCTGTCGCTGCCGAAGATCACGCCCGACGTAACTTAAACGGTGCGCTAAAATGGTGGGGTGATCTTCAGACAATGGGTTATGACCCGTTGTTGATAGATTCTAGTGGCAACGGGGGTTACCACCTCTGGGTTTTATTAAAAGAACCTGCGCCCACCCAAGATGTGTATATGCTGGCAAAGAATATGGTGCTTCAATGGGAAAGCAATAGCTTGGATGAAGAACCAGAAACATTCCCCAAAAAAGTCAAAGAAGGTAGTTTAGGTTCGTGGTTTCGCCTCCCTGGTTTACATCATACCCATGAACATTACGGGCGCGTTTGGAGTGGTGATGATTGGCTAGACGACCCATGGTTAGAAGGTCATGCGGCGATTGATGCAATTATAAATTGTGTGCCGGGTCCACCGCCCCCGAGTGCGAAACAACAAGATATTACGCCACGAAAAACACGGCGAAGTACCTTGACGCCAGAGCCGACACTTAAAAAGGCATCCGCCCGTAAAAACCGTTTTAAACGTACCGGTAAAGCCACCATTTGCTTAGATCTTGATGGTGTACTGGCCGATCGTACTTACACCAAAGGGAAAACAGATATTGGCGAGCCGATTGACGGTGCAGTTGATTTTAGCCGAGAGCTAGCAGAATTTTCTAAAATTTTAATCCTCACTTCACGTTTTTCAGAAATGAAAACTCAGCAAGAGTTTGATAAAATGGAAAAGTCCATTCGGAAATGGCTAGATAAACATAAATTCAGCTACGATGAGATTTGGACTAAATCAGCCAAGCCACCTGCACAGGCTTATATTGATGATCATGGGGTTTATTGTTGCCCTAAAAAAGAAGGCATTGGGGCATTTAGCACAGCTCTTGTTTCTACAAAGTACCTACTAAAGATAAAAGATTGAGACTACCCTTCAAATTCCTCTTGATACTAATTACTGCTATCTGATTTTCATCTCAGATTAAAAGATGTATATATTCATCTTTAATCTATAAAAATAACAATAAGATGTATATATTCATCATATATGCTAAAATATTACAACTATGCTAACAAACATAAGCCAAGCTATTCAAAAACAGCGCAAGAAAAAAGGCTGGAGTCAAAAAAAGCTGGCTGAGCTGTGCAACCTTGATCGCACAACAATCGGCGCGCTTGAGCGTGATGATTATCAAGATTTAGGGATTCGTAAGGTGGAGCGGGTGCTGTCTATTTTGGGCATGACATTAACTTGCGAGTCGGTCGGTCTTCCTACGCTGGATGATTTAAAAGCAGTGAATAAATCACACTAACGGGGCAATAATATGTCTAAAAATGTGTCAAGTGTTGATGTTTATTTAAAACCCAAACGAGAGCCTCAGCCACACAAAACACAACAACGTGTGGCACAACTCAGTTCAGAATCTAGCCTTGATAACAACAAGCATGTTCTAAGCTACCACCCTGATGCTAATGAAGCTTTATCCTTAACCATGCCTTTGCGTAATGAAAGTTATACGCATAATGAGTTACACCCTATTTTTCAAATGAATTTACCCGAAGGTGCTTTGCGTGATGCTTTGGAGCGCGCAACGGCTAAACAATATGGGAGTGATGATTTAACTCTGCTGACTATTTTGGGCGCAAACCAAATCGGTCGGATCGTTTATAGTCCTTCGGGACAAGCAATTAAGGCACAAATAAATTCTAATTTACAACTGGATGATTTGCTTAATCATCAAGATGCTCATTTATTTAGTGAGTTACTATCTCGCTATGCTAAACATTCTGGCGTAGCAGGTGTTCAGCCTAAAGTCTTGATTGATATTCAGAGCCGCCTATCCTTGCCCATTGATCGTTATATTGTAAAAAGCTGGGGAAAGGAATACCCGCACCTTGGTTGCAATGAGTACGTCTGTATGACCATTGCCAAACATGCTGGTTTGGATGTGCCTGAAACGTATTTGAGCGATAACGCTAAACTACTGATTAGCAAACGCTTTGATCTGGATGATGCAGGTAATGCTATGGGCTTTGAAGATTTTTGTGTACTACAGGCTAAAAGCACAAAACAGAAATACGACAGCAGTATTGAGCAATGTGCTAATACGATTCATCACTATGTTTCCGCTGAATACAAAGCAGAATGCCTTGCTGATTTTTATAAACTAACTTATTTGAATATACGCATTCGTAATGGTGATGCCCATTTAAAAAACATTGGGATTAAATACGCCTCGCTCAATAATTATCGAAGCAACCAGATACCCGACGTTACCAGAAAGCTTGCGCCTATCTACGATTTGGTCAGCACCGTTCCCTATATTAAAAGCGACACCATGGCACTAACGCTAACCGGCTCTAAGCGCTGGCCTAAACGTAAGGTGTTACACGCATTTGCCAAACAACACTGTTTACTTGGCAATAAACAAATTGATGCTATTGAAGAACAAGTAGAACAAGCTATTAGAAAATCACTTCATCTGCTTAAACAATTACAAAAAAAGCATTCAGGCTTTATTGAGATTGGCGAATCAATGCAAGAAATTTTTAAAAGTGATCTAAATTGAGACCTTTGCACGAGAGTAAAAATAGCGTAACTAATCTCATCCCTTAGCTTGATATTGTGATTTTTTAGGAATAACCCAACGCACCCCGCCTTTAGGGTTTTCCACATCACCTTCATAACGTGGAATAATATGGATATGTAAATGCATTACGCTTTGCCCTGCCATCAGCCCATTATTACTACCAATATTGTATGCATCAGGTGCGTAGTTTTTATCAAGATGCTTTTTAGCTTGTAGAATTAAATAGTGGAACTCGCTATTTTCTTCCTCGGTACAATCAAAATAAGTTTCAATATGCCGACGCGGAACAACCAAACAATGCCCTTTGCTGACAGGGTAGGTATCCGTGATTAGCACCGCGTGTTCTGTTTCATCAATAATTTCTTCTGGTTTTGGGTGGCAAAATAGGCAAGGGTTATTGGGGTCGAATTTTTTTTTATCAGTCATGTTAAATTAACCCGTGGTGGCTAGCTTCATCATGCGTCATCACGCGTTCTTGAATCACTCGCCATACATCATCTTCTTCTTTTTCTATTAATATTTCAACACCATGACTTCTATCCGAACCATCGTTCGCAAAAATAGATTCCAGCGTTTTAAACATAATTTGTTTTTCGTTATTGGCACTCATTAACAAACCTTTATACGAAACACTTTTAAGCACATTATCTTTAAATTCTTGTTTCGATTGTCTCGCCCAATCGTCATAACTAATGCTGTCATAACCAGGGACACCCGTTACCCGAACCTTTTTGGAAATAAGGTTAAAATGTGCATCAAAATCTTTATTAGTTGCGGTCAACGCAGATGCATCTAACCAGTCTTGGGCAATGACTTCAGGCGATCGACCATCATAAAATTTTATTTCTTTTTCTTGCGACATACTTACAAACCAGATATGAATATTGTCGGGGATATTAACGATATTCTTTATATAAACCAAGAGAAGATTGTATCTGTTGCTATTCTGCTATAATCCAAAAAACAGGATAACTTATGGCGCGATCACTCACATTTACGTTAGGAAAAGCTAGTTTCGACTGCACGATTCACAAAGTGGATCGCACTAAACTTTACGGCTCTCGCTCCATTGAAACACTGGATATGGATGGCAACAAGTGCAGTCTAGCCACGTTATTAGATGATGGTAAAACACTCGTACCCTTTGGTGGAACAGCGTCTGGTTATATCAATCCTGAGGGTGAATGGGTTTGCCGAAAAGATATTACACCGGTTGATTTTAATGGAAAAAAATTAGAGAAAGTCCCATCTAGTTTTGATTCAGGCATGCCTTTAGATGAAAAAGTCAGTGCTGAAGAATTCCTCGATCACAGTATTCGCCTAACTTACGCTTTAGAAAGTGCAGAAGGAATGGATAAGGATTTTCTTAAAGAAATCCAAAACGGCGTTATTTTTAAAACCTACTTTAGCTATCGAGGTGGGGTAGACCCTGATCCAGCATTTATAATGCAAGGTGAAGATGAAACAATTTGGTTAATGATTGGAGCTGAAAACCGTGTCTCTTATTCTAAACTTGAACAGGCTGCGGTTATCGAAGCCACAGCTGAAAAAGATGAAGGCGCAGAAACAAGTGGGGATGAATTAGACTTTGGCATGTTGTAATCTTTATATCATTTGTGGAACAGCTCGTCGTCTTTATCTGTTTTTATTGATCAATTTGTTATAATTATTAATCTGAAACCCAAACAATAATAACAAAAAAGGGTAGAGACAGATAATGTCTTCGAATAATCTAGATATTGATCCATTAGAGAAAACTGACAGTCATACATCAGATATGAACAGTAAAGCTGTGTCTTTTGAAGATCTACCTATCGAAGCAGAATCTGATATAAGTTCTGGAGATTATCTGGATGATTTACTCTCATCAATAATTTCGGAAAACGAAGAAAAAGAAACGCAATCAAAAGAAACACAACCAAAAGAAAAACCAACTGCGGATTCATCTAAGCCAGCAAGCAAGATTAAAACTAGCTCTGACCCGATCAACAAATCATCCAATGCTCCGTACCCAATAAATCCAGCATTAAGAATTGAAAGCCTTGAAAAGAAATCAATTTTTTCCAGACTAAAATCATCATTTACATCATCAAAAGAAATTGAAGAAGACTTCGGTGATGAACAAACACTGGAAGAAAGACTCGAAGAAGAACGCTTAGAAAAAGAGAGACTCGCCAAAGAAAAGCTCGAAGCGGAACGCCTTGAGAAAGAGAGACTGGCTAAAGAAAAGATAGAAGCAAAGCGTCTTGAAATGAGATTAGCTAAAGAAAAATTGGAAGCTGAACGTCTTGAGAAAGAGAGGCTAGTTAAAGCTAAATTAGAAGCGGAACGCCTCGAAAAAGAGCGTCTTGCTAAAGCTAAATTAGAAGCCGAACGCCTTGTAAAAGAGAGGCTAGCTAAAGTTAAATTAGAAGCTGAGCGTCTCGAAAAAGAACAACTAGCTAAAGCTAAACTAAAAGCAGAACGACTTGAAAAAGAACGTTTAGCTAAAGAAAAACTAGAAGCGGAGCGTCTTGAGAAAGAGAGGTTAGTTAAAGCTAAACTTGAAGCGGAGCGTCTTGAGAAAGAGAGGTTAGTTAAAGCTAAACTAGAAGCGGAACGCCTTGAAAAAGAGCGTCTTGCTAAAG
>CAZMWD010000166.1:0-5476 GCA_964569685.1 uncultured Cocleimonas sp.
GAAAGAGGCGAATAACCGTAGCTATTTAACGATTTCAATAAGCACAGGTTATGGTGCTCATGGGATTTGCAGTAGCTTTCTTAGTTCTCGGACAGCCTCCTAGTTATTGATACGGATAATCAAATGAAGCTAAGTTCAAACAAACCCTATTTGTTACGCGCTGTTTACGAATGGTTGCTAGACAATAAAGTAACGCCACACATTGTTATTTTTGCCGATCATCCCGAAGCGAATGTGCCGCGCCAGTATGTTGAAGATGGCAAGATTATTTTAAACGTTAGCCCAACGGCGGCACAAAATTTGTTGATTGATAACGAGGGTGTTTCATTTAGCGCGCGTTTTGGTGGAAAGCCTTTTTCTATTTATGCGCCCTTGCGTGCAGTGTTAGCCTTGTACGCCAATGAAAATGGCGAAGGCATGATGTTTGATCCCGAAAATGAAGAAGATCAACCGCCACCGGATGAACCACCACCCGAAGGTCTTTCTTCTGTGAAAGATAATAAGTCCAGTGACAAAAAGAACAAGACCACAAAAAAATCAGCGAAACGCCCGTCTCTTAAAGTAGTAAAATAGACTTTTTTCTGTTGTTTGCAACGTTGTACAAAGGATTATTGAGATGAGACTTTCCATGATCGCTGCAATGGCTAAAGATCGCGTCATTGGTAAAGATAATAAAATGCCTTGGCATCTGCCGGCTGATTTACAGCATTTTAAAAAAACCACCATGAACAGCCCGATTATTATGGGGCGTAAAACCTATGATTCCATCGGTAGACCATTACCTGGTCGTTTAAATATTGTATTGAGTCGCGATACGGATCTAAAAATAGATGGTTGTAGCGTCGTTAACTCACCTCAACAAGCACTTGAATTAACGGCCGATGCAGAACAAGTATTTATCACCGGTGGTGCTTATTTATATGAACACTTTTTAGAGCAAGCCGACCGGCTCTACCTCACACTTATTGATGCTTCTTTTGATGCAGATACTTACTTTCCTGATTATTCTCAATACGATTGGAAAGAAAGTGAGCGTGAAGACTTTACGGCGGATGAGAAAAACCCACACAACTATTCATTTATCACGCTAGATAGAATCTAAACTCTTATGAGTACTTTACTGATTCTAAATGCAAAAATAGTCAATGAAAATAACATTGTTGAATCTGATATTTATATTCGCAATGGGCGTATTGAAAAAATCGGAAAAGATCTTTCTATGATGAAAGTGTTACATGTTTTAGACGTGAAGGGTAAACACGTCATGCCTGGCATGATTGACGATAATGTGCATATTAAAAAGCGCGATAACAACGCAAAAACAAGTCTCTATTCAGAATCTCAAGCCGCCGTTGCAGGGGGTATTACTACTTTTTTTGATATGCCAGATGCTTCTCCCGAAACTGTAGATTTACAGGTTTTGGAAGAAAAAATGCAACTAGCGAGTGAAAAATCATTAGCTAATTATTCGTTTTATCTTGGCGTAAGCTACGAAAATATTGAATTAATTAAATCACTCGAACCGAATTTAAATTGTGGTTTAAAAATTTGTTTGGGTAATGCTAGAGGCAATATGTTAGTGGATAGACCCGAAACAGTGGACGAAGTCTTTAAGCATTCCCCCACATTGATTACGGCACATTGTGAAGATATGCCGATGATTATTGAAAGTGAAGAAAGTTATCGACAGATTTACGGTGATGATATTCCATTGGAACTGCATCCAAAAATCAGAAGTGAACAAGCTTGCTATCAGTCAACTTCATTTGCAATTGACATAGCAAAGACACATGATACTCGTTTGCATGTGTTGCATGTTAGTAGCGCAAAAGAAGTCGAATTATTTACTAATAATCCATTAAAAGAAAAAAGAATTACAGCAGAAGTGTGTTATCCCTATCTTGATTTTGCAGAGGATGATTATGTTGATCAGGAAGCTAAAGATGAGGGTTTTGATAAGAACTTTGATAAAAACGTTGATAAAAAAGAAGATAAGAGTGTAATTGCAGACAAGAAAGATAAGACTAACAATAATAGTATTGATGATGATTCGGGTTATTTTAATAAAGGCGCTTTAATCAAATGTAACCCTGCAATCAAAACTGAAGTAGATCGTGCCGCTTTATTTCAAGGTTTAATGAATGACCAACTGGATAATATTGGAACAGCGCATACTGTTATTAGCCGTGCTAATAAAAAAGGAAACTATTTTCAAGTTGAATCAGGAATGCCATCAGCACAATATGCCTTACCGTCACTTTTGGAACATTATCAAGATGGAATATTTACCCTTGAATCTATTGTCCAGAAAACTAGCCATGCGGTTGCAGACATATTTAGCATAAAAGAACGTGGTTATATTCGAGAAGGTTATTGGGCCGACCTTGTGGTGGTGGATTTAAATAAACCTTGGGTTGCGACAACGGACACTATTTTATCAAGTAGTGGGTGGACTCCGTTTCTTGGAGAGGAATTTCGTTCCAGCGTGTATGCAACGATTGTTAACGGAGACTTAGTTTACATCAACAATGCGGTACGTACGGATGCGAAGAAAGGTAAGCGGGTTGAGTTTGAACGTGAAAACATTCAATAAAATTATAAATGTCTTCTAATATTATTCTATTCATCCCAGAACTTATTCAGTCCTTAAAAACGTGGCATCAAGATTTTGGTTTCGAGCCAAAAACACCTGTGTTTTCAAGTCTCTTTGCGCATTATAAAAGTATCGATACATCCAGTGTCGGTTTAGATAGAGCATTGTTTTCTACCTTAGGCTTACCTACAGAAGAAGAACTTCCTATTGCTCAATACCGTTACACTACGAATAATAAAAAAACGCCACAGATGTTGATTTGTGCCGACCCCGTACATTGTGAAGTAGGTATCAATGATATTACCTTGACGCATGTGATTGATGATTTTACACGCGATGAAGCAGAAGAAATAATTTCACAATTAAATCAGCATTTTAGTCAGGATGGTTTGGCGTTTTTATTGGATGATGCACAACAGTGGTACTTAGCTTTACCTCCATCGCCATTATCATCATCACAACAACAAGAAGCGTTTGAAAGTACCGAGCTTGATCGTGTTATAGGTAAAAATATATTTCCATTCTTACCTAAATCAGAGATGCGAAATTGGAAAGTAATTCAAAACGAAGTACAAATGTTATTGCATTTATCCAGTATTAATCAATCACGCGAAATAGCAGGCTTGTCGACGGCGAATAGTCTTTGGTTTTGGGGAGGGGGAAAAGAGTTTATTGTTGATGATACCGAAGTTGCTAACAATCCAGCTAACAACCTAGCTAATAATCCGGTTAATATGGTTTTTGGAAATAAAAATAAAGCCAGCCTTATTGCAAAAGCAGGAAAATGTGATTTTAAACCACTGCCTAGTCGGGGAGACGAGATAGTAAAATACCTGATTGAACAAAAAAATAGTAAAAAAGAACAGGCTGAGACACTGGTTATATTGGATCAATTATTAATACCCGCATTGTCTAATGATTTGCAAACATGGCAACAACAACTGAATCATATTGAACAACAGTTCATCGAACCATTAATGCAAGCGTCAAAGCAGGGAAAGATTACATTACAAATAGATACCTGTGATGGTCAACGAATCATGCCGTTGAAAATACCGGTATGGAAAAAACTGTTTCAAAAACCACAATCTCTTTTCAATCTTTAATGCGTCATTGATAAGAACCAATGAAACTAATCCGCCGAGAGCCCACTGGAAAAATCAAACTACCTACCGATGCGCCTGATTTATTACAACGCGTGTTTGCGATGCGTGGTATTCAATCTGAAAGCGAATTAAATGTTGATTTAAAATGTTTGCATCCTATTTCTGGGTTAAAGGGTATTGATCGCGCCACGCAGATTTTAGTTGAAGCCATCGAAACCCATCAACGTATTTTAATTGTGGGTGATTTTGATGCCGATGGCGCAACTGCAACCGCGCTGAGCGTACGCGCATTAAAAATGATGGGTCATCTAAACGTTGATTATTTAGTCCCCAATCGTTTTGAATTTGGTTATGGTTTAACCCCTGAAATTGTAATCGAAGCACAAAAATATACCCCTGATTTAATTATCACAGTAGATAACGGCATATCCAGCGTGAAAGGCGTTGCCAAGGCAAAATCGCTGGGTTGTAAGGTCATTATCACCGATCATCATTTGCCGGGCAAAAAATGCCCCGATGCGGATGCGATTGTAAATCCTAATCAAAAAGGCGATGAATTTCCTTCTAAAAACTTGGCAGGTGTGGGTGTTGCATTTTATTTAATGTTGTCGTTAAAAAATGCGCTGATGCAAAAACAGTATTTTAAAAATCATCATTTATCTATCCCTAATCTAACTACATTGCTTGATTTAGTAGCATTAGGCACAGTCGCCGATGTTGTGCCTCTGGATCAGAACAACCGTATTTTGGTGGAGCAGGGTTTGAGGCGGATGCGCAGTGGAGAATGTTGTGCAGGAATCAGCGCCTTATTTCAAATTGCCAAACGTAATGTACGCCGAGCCGTGAGTACCGATTTAGGTTTTGTCTGCGGCCCCCGTTTAAACGCAGCGGGGCGATTGGATGATATGGCACTTGGCATCGAATGTTTATTAAGCGATAACCCGCAAGATGCACTTAATATGGCATCGGCTTTGGATGATCTTAATATCGAACGACGCGCCATTGAAGAGAGTATGAAAGCAGAAGCCCTAGAGATTTTGGCAGAGCTTGATGAGGATAGTTTAAGCGGAGATATTCCACCCGTACTGTGTTTATATCGTGAAAATTGGCATCAAGGTGTGGTGGGGATATTAGCGGCACGGATTCGTGAACGCTATCATCGACCCACCTTTATTTTTGCGCCAGCCGATGTTGATAGTATGAAGAAGAACGATGGAGATGCCGAAATAAAAGGTTCTGCACGTTCCATTCCAGGCTTACATATCCGCGATATTTTGGATGAAGTAGCAACGAAAAACCCTGATTTACTAAACAAATTTGGCGGTCACGCAATGGCGGCAGGTCTCAGCCTTAAAAAATCGGACTTTCAGCCCTTTATTGATGCGATTATCAAGGTGGTTGAAAATCAATCGGATGAAGATACCTTTAATGAAATCCAACACAGTGATGGAGAATTACAAGCGCAAGACTTTGATTTAAAATGTGCGGATGACCTACGTTACGCCGCCCCGTGGGGGCAACACTTCCCAGCCCCGTTATTTGATAATCGTTTTGTGATTATGCAAAAACGCTTATTAAAAGAAAAACATTACAAGCTAGTGTTACGACCCTGTGAAACGGCGGAAAAGTACGCGCGAAGCGTATCCGCTATCGCCTTTAATGTAGAAACAGCGGATTGGCCAGAAGAGGGTCAAGAAGTACATCTGTTATATCGACTGGACGTGAACGAATATCGAGACAGCCTTTCCTTACAATTAATGGTGGAAAGGCTGTTAAC
>CAZMWD010000167.1:0-2611 GCA_964569685.1 uncultured Cocleimonas sp.
GACACCTGCAACAGTGCGTTTTCTATGACGAGTGGTATATCGGTAAAACGAATGTTGTCTTCTAAAAATGCGTCAACCGCAATTTCATTCGCTGCATTTAATGCAATCGTGGCATTACCGCCGGTTTTATGCGCCTCATAAGCTAACCGTAAACAAGGGTAGCGATCAAAATCTGGTTTTTCAAAATCCAAACGTGCAACCTTAAACAAATCAAGCTGCTCTACTCCCGAATCAATTCTTGCAGGATAGCCTAAACCATACGCAATAGGCGTGCGCATATCAGGGTTGCCTAACTGTGCCAACACTGATCCATCATTATAAGAAACCATCGAATGAATGGTGCTTTGCGGGTGAATCACGACTTGAATTTTTTCTACGTCCACATCAAACAGCCAACAAGCTTCAATGACTTCTAAACCTTTGTTCATCATGGTGGCAGAATCAACTGATATTTTTTTACCCATTTCCCAATTAGGGTGTGCGACTGCTTCTGCTGGAGTGACATCCGAAAGTGTAGCTATTTCTCGTGTTCGAAAAGGTCCTCCGGATGCGGTTAATAATATTTTTATGACTGATGACTTATCTTGCTTAGCATTCAAATCAGCACGAGCAGGCATTGATTGAAATATTGCATTATGCTCGCTATCAATGGGTAATAACTCAGCACCATTATCTTTAATCGCATCCATAAAGAGCTTGCCCGACATCACCAGCGATTCTTTATTGGCAAGTAAAACGCGTTTGCCCGCTTTTGCTGCTGCTAGGTTCGGCAATAAACCTGCCGCACCGACAATGGCTGCCATGACTTGATCAACTTCTGTCAATGACGCAATCTTAATTAAAGCACCCGCACCTGCTAAAACTTCAGTTGTACTTCCTGCTTGCTTTAATTCTTGATGCAATTGTTCTGCAGATTGCTCATCAACCATGACCGCATACGCAGGCTTCACTAATAAGCATTGTTCTTTTAGTTTTTCGACATTGGTATTGGCAGATAACGCCACCACATGAAAATCATCAGGGTGACGCGCCAGCACATCTAAGGTACTGACACCGATAGAGCCTGTTGCACCTAAAATAGTTATGCCTTGAGATTGATTCACGATAAATTTTCTCTGTCTCTTATTTTTATGAAATCTTGATAGCCGCCCAAAACACACCCAATGTAAATAAAGGCAATACAGCAATCAAACCATCCACTCTATCTAAAATACCGCCATGTCCAGGAAGGATATTGCCAGAATCTTTCATTCCCGCTTCGCGTTTGATTAAACTCTCGAACAAATCACCTGATACCGATAGCATCCCCGACGCTACCGACAAAGCAATGAAATAAATCCAATCTGCCCCTGACAAGCTAAAAAACCATGCGCCTAATATCGACCAAACAAACACACCCGCCAAACCACCCAATGCACCTTCGCGCGTTTTCCCCGGGCTTAACTGTGGAGCTAATTTATTTTTACCCAAAGCCTTGCCAGTAAAATACGCACCGCTATCGGCTATTGCTACTAAGAAAATCAAATACAGCACCAACAAAGGATGAGTCGCATGCAAAGTAATCAAGGCAACCCATGCAGGTAACAACACAAAAAATCCGGCTAAACGTAATATCCACTTATTTTTCTTATAAAGTGCTGTGCCTTGTTTATAAAATGAAAGCAATACCAGTGCTACCACCCAAGCCAAAACACCTGCAGTGATAATTGCCCAACGAATATCAAGCCACAAATAAGCAATACAGGCGACGACTAATAAACCTGTCACAAAAATACCGCGCGGTAATTCTTCTAAACCGACTAATCGACCCCACTCCCAACCACCTAAGCTGATAAACACGATGAGTGTAGCAACTGCAAACAAGGGATTAGAAAGAAACAAAACACCGAGTACAACAGCAACAATAAGAACAACACCCGTTATAACACGCTGCTTTAATCCGCTATTCACTTGGCTTTCCATCTTTTTCTGCTGTTATTTGCTCACCTGTTTTACCAAAGCGTCGCTGACGTGAAGAAAAGTCTTCAATGGCTTTATGTAATTCTGATCGATCAAAGTCAGGCCATAATACATCGGTAAAATATAACTCGGTATACGCCATCTGCCAAAGCAAGAAATTACTAATGCGTTTATCACCACCCGTGCGGATAAAGAGATCGGGATCGGGGAAACCTTGCGTACTAACATACGAGGAAATATCATCTTCAGTTAAATCATCGGCATTCAGTTCACCCGATGCGACTTGTTTAAGCAGTTGTTTTACCGATTGAGTAACATCCCAGCGACCACCGTAATTTGCTGCAACGGTTAAATTTAGCCCCGTACTCTCCGACGTTAACCTTTCAACTTCTTTTATCTTTTTCTGTAGTTTTTCAGAAAATTCGCTTATGTCACCGACTATTTTCAAGCGCACATTATTTTTAGCCAGCGATTTTGCTTCGCGCTCAAGCGCCATCATAAACAAACCCATCAGATGCTTTATTTCATCCTCTGGTCGCCTCCAATTTTCACTACTAAACGCAAAAATAGTCAGACATTCAACATCTAACACACTGCACGCTTTTACAATATTACGAACCGCTTCAACCCCTTTTTTATGCCCCCAAAGGCG
>CAZMWD010000167.1:2711-3848 GCA_964569685.1 uncultured Cocleimonas sp.
GTACCCGCAGAATTAGGATTTAAACCCAAATCCGAATTCATAATGGCTTTTTCTACCGCTTGCACCATCGGTGCTTCCCACGGTGTGACTGTTAATGTACGTGCATCTTCCACGCCGATGTTTGACACCTGACTTAACGGCACATCACTGCCATAATAATCAACCGTGATATGCTCCAGTAAACTCGGATGCGCACGACCCGTACGCACCTTAGCTAGTTCTGATTTTAGTGACTCGACACTTTTTTGCATACGTGTCGATGCATCTTTTAAAATTTCATCTATCATAATTTCTACCTAACAAAGCGCTAAATATTAGCGGCTTCAACAATCGTACCTGTTGTTTTATCGCCATCAACAATCTTTCCCAACGCGCCCGCTTCAAACATATCAAACACGCATAAAGGCATTTTGTTTTCACGACATAATACCATCGCAGTTAAATCCATAACACCGAGTTCTTTTGAAATTGCTTCATTAAAGCTCAATGATTCATAGCGCACTGCATCTGGGTTTTTCTTTGGATCAGAATCATATACACCATCAACCATCGTCGCTTTTAAAATAAGATCAGCTTCAATTTCGATTGAGCGTAAACTCGCCGCCGTATCCGTTGTAAAATAGGGGTTGCCTGTGCCTGCTGCAAAAATAACGACCTCTCCTTGTGTTAAATATTCTCTGGCACGAAGGGCAGAAAACTCTTCACCCAACTGGTCTATTTTCAAAGCAGACATCACACGGCATTTTTTACCTTGTTTTTTTATTGCATCTTGCATGGCAAGTGCATTCATCACCGTTGCTAACATTCCCATTTGATCAGCACATACACGATCAATCCCCCCTTGAGCCAAACCTGCTCCCCGAAAAATATTACCACCACCGATGACCAGACCGATCTCTGTCCCCGTATTTAGTTGATTAACAATTTCCGTTGCGGTACTGGCTAACACATCAGAATCAATACCAAAGTTGCCTTTCCCCATGAGGGCTTCGCCACTTAACTTTAGCAGTATTCGTTTATATTTTTGAGTCATTTAATCGATATTCCTTTAAATCCAGAGACACCTTCAATAATAGATGCCTTAATTTTTGGCATAGATTACACAAAACTTGGTTACGATGCCATCATACATCGGGG
>CAZMWD010000167.1:3948-5410 GCA_964569685.1 uncultured Cocleimonas sp.
TTAACCGCCTTTAACCTGCGCCATAACTTCTGCCGCAAAGTCTTCTTGCTTCTTCTCAATACCCTCACCCACTTCAAAACGAACAAATGCGGTTACTTCAGCACCTGCAGCTGTTAATAACTGAGCAATGGTTTGATCAGGGTCTTTAACAAAGGGCTGACCAACTAATGTAATTTCAGCAAGATATTTCTTCATCCGACCCATAATCATTTTTTCAATGATTTCAGGTGGCTTACCACTATCTTGAGCTTGAGCAATTAAAATTTCTTTCTCTTTTGCTAGTGTTTCTTCTGGCACGTCGGCTTCTGTTATACATACTGGGCGACTGGCTGCGATATGCATCGCAATATCTTTACCTAATGCTTCATCACCGCCCGTCATTGCAACGGCCACACCAATACGAACACCGTGACTGTAAGCATAAACCGCGCCCGCATCTGACGTTACCATTTCAAATCGACGTACTTTCATGTTCTCGCCAATTTTAGCAACTAAGTTTGCTCGGACTTCTTCAACTGTCTCACCTGAATCAAGTGGCATTGCAGATAATGCTTCGACATCAGCAGGTTTGTCTGCCAATACACGTGCGCCTACTGCTGTTGCAAAACCAATAAAGCTTTCGTCTTTAGCAACAAAATCTGTTTCACAGTTTACTTCAAGAATTGATCCTTCTTTTGCATCATCAGACACGGTAATAATAACCAAACCGTCTGCCGCAACACGACCCGCTTTTTTATCTGCTTTAGCTGCGCCTGATTTTCGCATTACATCAATTGCTGCTTCTAAATCACCGTTTGTCTCCGTTAGGACTTTTTTACAATCCATCATGCCTGCGCCTGTGCGCTCACGAAGCTCTTTTACCATTGTAGCTGTAATAGCCATTTCTCTATCCTCTATGATAAGGAGCAACACAACTTACTCCTAATTCCTGCCACTTCTACGTTGGAAAATATTCATTTACGGTTTGTAAACTTCTTATTTTCCGCCTTGATCTGCCAGGAATTAGAAGCAACCTGAGTCGCTCACCTAAGCTTTAAACCCTTAATTTAAGAGCAAAACTAACTAGGAGCCTGTCCAAGAATAGAAATCGTAGCGAAAATCACAGAAAAGTTATAAAGTTAGTTTATCGGATGAGGCGAATAGCACGGCTATTTAACAATTTCGATAATCTCACTTTATGGCTTGTATGGGATTTGCAGTAGGTTCTCTATTCTCGGACAGCTCCTAGGTATTCTAGTATTTAAGGAAGCCCTTAAAGACCACCCATTAATTCATCTTGTAACGTTTTTAGCTCGTCCCATTTACCATCAGCCGCTAATTGCGCTTGCTGGGGCCATGTTTTAGGCTCTTTTGATTTAAGGGTAGAAACCGTATCAAGAATTGCTTTGATTGCATCGCGATCCATTCCTGCTAATTTTTCAAACGTTGCAACACCTGCTTCGCCTAATACTTCAGCAATTTT
>CAZMWD010000168.1:0-5402 GCA_964569685.1 uncultured Cocleimonas sp.
GCAGGTGCTACCGCAAATGACAATAAAGACGGTGATATAACATCGAAAATTCAAACCAATAATCCTGTAGACAGCAATAAAATAGGCACATACACCGTTAGTTATGATGTTAAAGACCTTGCAGGTAATGATGCATTAACAATCACACGTAGCGTTATCGTTAATACCATTCTAAACACAGTGCCAATTATTACAGCAAGTCCAAATCTCTATTCAAATATATATACAAACTATCAGTTCTTGCCAACAGCTAGTGATGCTAATAACGATACGTTAAGTTTTAGCATCGAAAATAAACCGTCATGGGCTAGTTTTGATACCACAACAGGTCTGCTTTCTGGTGTGATTTCTAGCGGTAATGAGGGTAGCTATATCGATATTGTTATCTCAGTATCCGATGGCAAAGAAACCGCAAGTTTAGCGCCTTTTTCTATTGAGGTTGGCTCTGCCATTGACCTTGCTCATAAATGGGGGGTAGCAACGCAGGGAACGGATGATTCTTATAACTATTATTCTCCTGCATCAAATGTAATAGATAATAATGACTCTACTTTTAATCATACCAGTGGGGGTGAAGAGGGTAAAAATTGGTTACAAATTGAACTGCCTAAGCCAACTTTAGTGTCTAAAGTTGTCATTCAAAGTAGAGCTGGGCTTACTCGTTATAGATTAGTCGATGCAAAGGTTTACGTTTCAAATACGCCTTATACAGGAACACTCAATGAGAGTGATTGGGTAAAAACATTGATTGCCACAGATAGTGAGCAAATAGTTGATTTGAGCGCATTGTCTAAAACAGGTCGTTATCTGATTATAAAAGGTGAAACGACTGCAGGTGGTGGACGTCATCTGAATATTAAAAAGGTTGAAGTGTATGGGACAGCACCCAATGAGCCAATATTCTTAAGTGAAAAAAATACAACCATAGACAAATGGCAAAATAAAAGTGAGTCTGTTTTTAAGGTTGAAGTCATTGATTATCAGAATGAAACACTTAGTTATAGCCTTGATGGTCTTGGTGATGGCGTACCTTTTAAAATAGACGAAGACGGTAAAATCTATGTTGATAATCTTTTAAATGAGGATACCTATACTTTTAATATAGTGATAAGTGATGGCGTAAATGAAATCACGCAAAGTATGCGTATAGACGTATTGGCAAATACCATCGTGGAATCTCCTTTTAGAACCAATGATAACCAACCTCAGCTGAGTGGCTACTTACCCAATATTTATAACGAGGGTGATAGCGTAACTATTATAATCAATGGTAAAACCTATCCTGTTGTTTTAGTGAATGGCCGATGGGAACTCGCAGATGATGCTATTTCACCACCTTTAGAGATAGGCACTCATGATATTACGTTAGTGGTGAATGGCACAGAAATACCTTATGCCAATTACTTTGAAGTCTATGGCGAACGAATGCAGCGTTCAACACATACGTTAACCATGAACACGATTGCTGATGTTGACGTAACAGTAAACAGCTCTTCCATTACCCCATTGGTTAAAGATGAGAGGGTACGAGGCAATAGTATAAAACTTTATATTGTCGATGGCGTAACCAAACTTCAAAATAAATCCTACAGAAAAATAGCATCGCTCTTGGCTAAATATGAAGATGAAAATGGTGAGAGCGTATTTGTAAAACTAAACTTCTCTGAAAACATTAAGCCCTATAGTGATAACGTCTTAACTGCTTTTGCTCACGACACTGATATGAGCATTGTTACGACAGCAAATCATTTTAATGGTGAGTTCTCATTTGGTGGGGAAGATTGTGATACGGCTACCCATGCAACGGTTAGGTATTGCACACCAACGACGGGGGTTGTTAATGGCGATGCCGTCTATTCTACGAAAGCTGTGCAAAATGATGCGCTTTCAGAACAGCAACTCTACTCAATGACTTTGGCAACCTATAACCATTTTTATAACAGTATTGATGGGCTAAAAGCACTAAGCGCTTGGGTCTATAAAGACACATATAAAGACATGGACTTTACAGGAGACTACCAATCCATTGACTCGTATATAGGCAATGAAGATAAAAATGCTTATCTATACAGACATTTTTATAACAACACAATGCCAGAACATCATGTGAGTATGCGCTCTATGCGATACCAATACTCAGCACTGGGAAGAGGTTCTCTTGGTGGCGTTATTCCTTTGATTGGCAGTAAAGCGACTGACGGATGGGCATCACTTTGGGAGGGTGCGCTCGACCTAGCGGGTAGTAGTGATTACGAATATATACTCCATGAGATCGGACATTCCTACTCAAATAGCCATTCAACAGGTATGAGTTATGGCTGGCCTCACGCCTTTAGACAAGTTGTTGATACGCTTTATACCGTTAAAGAGTTGCCACTCGTCAATGTGCCCAAATATGTGTTTGAGACGAAGCAAATTTCAAAGTCTCAAACGAAAATCATCGTACATAAAACAGCTGAAGCCACTGAAGATGAGATTACTTTTGAATTGCTTTCAAGCGAGCCATTAATCGCTAATGATTTTGTCATTACGCCACTATCAACAACAGCAGAAAATAACAGTGTTTTGCTAACCTCAAATGGTCGTACGCTTTCAAGAATTTATATTAGAGCTTACGCGGGCGATAGCAAAGAGCTAATGAGTCAAGCAATCACCCCAAGTGATATGATGCAGACTTATCTATTTACCGATAATAATGCAGGCAAAGAATATCACGCCATTACGCATAAAAATTGGGAGAAGATAGCCTCTATACTCAATGAGCCTCTCGAACCTAGAAAGGCAGAATCTATCTGTAGATCTGTATTGGGATATGACGCACAGTTACTGCCCAGTGAGACAGAAGCCGACCGATTAAACCGCGACTATCGTAGTAAAATAGACAGTGCGACTTGGTTGGCATCTAAGAATCTACTAGGGCGTAAAAGTTCTTGGTGGAAATATAATGCTTATGATTATTCTAATAGCAATGGGGTGAGTGAATATACAAAAACGTGGAAGGACTATAATCAATTAGTGAACGATAAGTCGCTAGGCATTCTGTGTGTTAAGGATTCAAAAACGGTCACTCTTCACGAATCTGAAAAAAGTATTCCTGCTTTACAAGCCTGTACAAATACTGAAAACCTTATTACAAGAATCACGGCAATAAAACCAAACCAATACGGGTTAGTTTTCCCTACAGATTTATTGGCTACAAGCACCATGAGTTACTGCCCTGATCAAGTAAGCACAGTTGGCTCAGCTTTTGAAATTGATTATGTTGATCCCGGTGGCAGTGGTATGGATGGCTACATCAATGGCGTTATTGGCGGTATAAAGAATGGTGGCTCTTGGCACCCTGGTGATTCTAATCTAACGGGAATGCCTATATTGTTAAGTGAACTCGATGACTCAATGATTCTCCAGTGGAAAACAAGTCAAGAAAACGGGTTGGATGATGGCGACATTAATAACAACAATGACAACAGCCGTGATAAATGGATGGCATCTATTAATCTCATCTTCTCTAGTAGCCCTATTGATAATGCGCCTGTTAACAGTGCGAGAGATTATGATTTAGTGATTGAATCAAGTAGTCATAATTTTAACAACAGCACCATTGATGTAACCGAAGGAAACAAGCGAAACTATCTTGCAAAATACCAAGATGGTAGTTTGCGTACGTTTAATATTATCGTAGCGGGCAAGACCTATAGGTATGCTGTGAGGTATAAGTACCACTACAATGCAGGCGATAAAAATGACAAAGTTCATGTGAAATATATTCCTATCAACGAAGCGAATGTACCCCCGTACTTAAATCATTCTGTAAAAGCATTTATTGATAACTCAAGGGAGTTTATTCAACACGCAAATATGCCTGAGATTGAACGAAATCTTGCCAACGAAAAAGTAGCTTTGCCAGAATTGTATTTAAAATCCATCGGGGGAGGTTATGAGGTTTATAGTGGTCAAAGTACCTTAAGAAATGACTTTTTTCGGGTTGTGTTTGAATAGCAAAAGACTCGATTGATATTATTCTAGAAAGTTTATAACTCCTTTGTTTTTTAACTGATTAAAATCAATTGAGAAGTACCTGCTTACTGTTAAACTGAGTTGAATGCAAACACTTGAAATAAATTCAAAACCAGTAAGAATTCCGTTTCTTCATTTGGGATTTCGCCCCTTTTTTATGGCGGGAATTATAAGTGCAATAATTCTTATTGCGCTTTGGATGGCAATTTACATTTTTGGCTGGCAGTTATTACCAAGTACTTACCCACCCTTTGCTTGGCACGCACATGAAATGATTTTTGGTTATGCTTCTGCGGTCATCGTTGGTTTTTTATTAACCGCTGTAAAAAATTGGACAGGTATTCAAACGATTCATCATACGCCTTTATTCGGTTTGTTTTTTCTGTGGGTGTTGGCTCGCTTACTTGCATTTGTTTCTGGTCAATGGGCGTTTATTACACTGGCAGTTATAGATAGCTTCTTTTTCCTATTTGCAATGCTTGCTTATACTTATCCTGTTTATAAAGCACGACAATGGAATCAACTAGCCTTTAGCGGTAAGTTATTATTTTTGTTTGTGGGTAATGTTATTTTTTATCTTGGTTTGGCAGGCGTAATTAACAATGGTGTACATTACGGCTTATATATTGGCTTTTATACGATTGTAGGCACAATTTTTACCATGGGTCGTCGAATTATCCCCTTCTTTATAGGCAAAGGGCTGGATGAATCTTTCGAGCCAAAAAATTACCGTTGGGTTGATGTAA
The DNA here is from genome assembly GCA_964569685.1 of uncultured Cocleimonas sp. Classification (GTDB taxonomy): domain Bacteria; phylum Pseudomonadota; class Gammaproteobacteria; order Thiotrichales; family Thiotrichaceae; genus Cocleimonas. Next base: position 4,764 of record CAZMWD010000168.1, read on the forward strand.
GCAGTTTGTGGCTATTCCTCGCTTTTTCAGTATCTGAAATTTTAGCATCACAAAGTTGGATAAGCGCTGTTTTAGCGGGACTGTTATTGGTTTTACACGGCGTGAGGCTACAGGGTTGGTATCATCATGGTGTGTGGAAAAAGCCACTTCTTTGGGTGTTGTTTATTGGTTATTGTTGGTTTGTGCTTGCCTTTCTATTAAAGATTATATCCATTGTATTTGACGTTTCCCCTTCTCTTGCTATACATGCCTTTGCTTACGGTGGTATTGCCATCATTACATTAGGAATGATGGCGCGAGTAACTTTAGGGCATACTGGGCGAAATGTGTTTGATCCACCGCCGGTGCTGATTCCTGTGTTCAGTTTATTGCTTGCAGGGGCAATTGTGCGGGTAATATTTCCGTTGTTATTTACCAATTACTATCTTTTTTGGGTCGGTTTATCACAGGGATTATGGATTATTGCTTATTTATTAATGGCATTTTTCTATGTGCCAATGCTTGCCAAAGCGCGTATTGATGGTCGTTATGGATAAAATCTTCATTACCTGTCAGTCGTGAATACCCAAATAACATACCCTCCGAATACGGTTTGGCTGGTCGATTCAAGTATTTATGTTTTTAAAGCGTGGTACACAA
>CAZMWD010000169.1:0-5315 GCA_964569685.1 uncultured Cocleimonas sp.
ATTTAATCAAATGATTCAAACGTATTCCAAGTACTAAAATCACCGTCAGCATTTTTAATTAGCATTAGCACTTTTAGTTTATTTTCTTGTACAAACTCTTTTCCTTTTACTTCACCCATTACCATTAATGCAGTGGCTAAAGCATCGGCGCGCAGGGTTGAACTAGCTACGACAGTAACCGATGAAAGATTATGTGTTACAGGTTTACCCGTTGCTGGGTTAATCGTATGAGAATAGCGTTTACCAGATTTTTCAAAATAATTATTATAATCACCGGATGTGGCAACACCTTCATTATTATTAAGCACTAGCGGTTTTTTATATACATTGTGTGCAGGCTTATCCGGAATATTAATACCTATTTTCCAAGGTTTATCTTTATTCATTCCTCTGGTTTTTAATTCACCACCGATTTCTACTAGATGGTTATTAAGACCTTGGTTAATCAATATTTTACTTAATTGATCCACTGCATAGCCTTTAGCAATCGCAGAAAGGTCAATAGATAAGGGTAGTTTTAATTTCTTTAATGCGGGCGGGTTTAAACGAATAGTTAATAATGGGTAACCGGTTTGTTGTAATACAGTATCTATTTCTTGCAGGGAAGGCATTTTATTTTGATAACCAGTCCCAAAACCCCAGAGCTTAACAAGTGAAGCGGTAGTAATATCAAAAGCCCCTTTTGTTAGATGACTTATCTTTTGTGATTGATCTACAACGTGCGCAAACGGTTTAGAAACAGGAAACCATTCGCTACGATTGAATTGATTAAATGTGGAAATCTCTGATGAAGGCATATAAGTCGACATCTGTTGATTTATTTGCTGAAGTTCTTGTTCTAGTTTTATTTTAATAGAACTGGCATCAAACGAGTTTTTATCTGCTATCACGGTTATATGATAGAGCGTGCCCATTGTTTGACCTTGTAATTGATAGCGCATTTGGGTGTTGTTATTATCAGTGCAAGCTGTTTGTAATAAGAATAATGAGAGAAAAAATAAACGGTTTAAAAGCGTTGTTTGTTTAGCTAATGAGCGAAAATATTGCTTAAAAATCATGTGACAGTGTAATTATTTCATCACCGCGTTGTATTACTAAAGAAACCGAAGATGCTTGTGATAATTCTCCAAGCACCATTGCGCCCTTGCTTGGGGAATCAAGATTGATACCGTTAACAGAAGTGACGATATCATTTGCACGAAGACCCATTGTACGAAATATTTGTCGGTTGTTACCAGGTTGTAACCGAAAACCAATAAATTTTCCGTCTTTAGTTGCCGGAGAAGGTGTAGCAACATCCATTAATTTTGCGGGATTTTTTAATATTTCGGCTCTTACTGATGCAAGATTTGGAGTATTAGAATTTGAAGCATTGTGTGGACTTATGTTATTTTCTAAATCTTCTTCGTCTTCATCTTGTAAACCTGAAGGAGGAATACCGCGTTTAACCCTAGGATTAGTAGAATTTCCTGGCAGAAGCGATTGAGGTGTGTTGCCTGATTTTTTAGCTGTCTTTCTTGGTAATATCAACTCTTCTGTTGTTCCGCGGTTGTTTATTATCACTTTTTCTGGAAACAGATGGCTAATTGTAACGCCATCTTCAATTTCGTCACCTTTACCGTAGACTTTTTGTTCCCTACCATTAGATGAAATTAAGGCAAAGCCTTTCTTATTTTTGTAAGCAACTATACCGTGCAGTTTAAGATCAAGTTTTACTGGCGGGGGCGTGGTGTCTTTAGGTATTACCTTGGGTGGTGTTTTAGCGATAGGTTCTTTTTTAATCTCCCCAAAAAGATGTAGATCAGCAATTGTCTTTCCAAAATTTTGTTTAGTCGTTTGCGGTGTATCGCTTGGGTTATTAGTAGGGTTACTGATTGTGTTTGTGCTTAAACTGGGGGCAGGGGCAAGCACTAACCACATTAATTTAGCAAGGGATATACCTAAGGCTATTACTAATAGTAAGCTAAGAAAAGTAGGTAATTTAGGTTTTTTTACTGTTGTACTCATTTTATTTATCTTTATTAAATAATTAATCGATTAAAAGTTTTGCTACTTCTTGATATTTTTGAGCACTTCTTTCAAGTATATCAGTCGGTAAATAAGGTCCGGGCTCCGTTTTATCCCAATCTAATGATTCTAAGTAATCCCTGATAAATTGTTTATCAAAAGAAGGTGGGCTAATACCCGCTTGATATTGATCTGCTGGCCAAAAGCGAGAAGAATCAGGACTTAGAATCTCATCTATTAATACCAGATGCCCCGCATCATCGAGACCGAACTCAAATTTTGTATCTGCAATAATGATATTTTTAGTTAATGCAAAATTTGCCGCCTCTTTATATAGTTGAAGGCTAACATCACGCACTTGATCTGCTAAAAAACCACCGATCAAGGAACGCATTTTAGAAAAACTAATATTTACATCATGGCCGCCAACATCTGCTTTAGTTGATGGCGTAAAAATGGGTTCAGGTAATTTATCAGCCAACTGTAAGCCTGTAGGCAAAGTAATACCACAGACTTTGCCTGTTTGTTGGTAGTCTTTCCAACCAGAACCAATAATATAACCGCGAACAATGGCTTCTACAGGGAGTGGTTTCAATTTTTTTACGATAACGCTGCGACCCTCTAAGATTTTGCGCTCAGCTTTAGAAATTTTTAAATCGCTAAGGGTCAGGTCACTGAAATGATTAGGAATAATGTGTGAAAGCTTATCAAACCAAAAGTTAGAAACCTGTGTTAAAACAACGCCTTTATTGGGAACCGGATCCGGTAATACTACATCAAATGCAGATAAACGATCCGTTGTGACAATCAGCATATGCTTTTCATCCACATCGTAAATATCCCTTACTTTTCCTTTCGCGATTAAAGGCAAGTGGGTTAAATTAGTTTCAAATACAGGGTTAGTCATAGAATCAATTATATAATTAAAAATGTAAATTTGATAAGGATTGTTCAAAAAGTGACTATAATTACTATCACTATACTGAGATCTCATTATCTTAGGACGAGTCCTTTAGCGCGTTATAGAATAAACGATTCTTTGTGAAATTACTTAGACTTTCGTTAATTTGAATTTAGCTTGAAGAAAAAATAATATGATTAAGTACGAAAGCGACCCAAAAAAGATTAGAAAAAGATCAATGGAGTATATACGTGAACAAACTTCTTTAGATCATTTAAATGAACATGAGCAACAGATTGCATTGCGCATGATATATACCTGTGGTGATTTATCGCTACTTGATAATTTGCGGATGAGTGAAAATGCGCTAGTAGCAGGTTTAGAAATTTTAGAAGATGATTATGAATTACTGTGTGATACGGAAGTTGTGATTGCTGCATTGAATCAAAAGAACTTAGAACATGAACCGGTTTGTTTAATCAATAAGGCGAGTGTTATTTCACAGGCAAAAGCAGATAAAAAAACCCGAAGCATGTTAGCGGTTGATCAATGGAAAAATTATTTACCGGGCAGTATCGTTCTTATTGGTAATGAATCAACGGCATTATTACGATTACTAGAAAAACTAGAAGAAGTAGACGAAGATGATAAAAAGCCCGCGTTAATTATTGCAACACCTGTGGGTTTTTGTAGTGCAATGCAATCTAAAGACTACTTGTGGGAACATCATAAAAAATTAAAAATACCTTGCATAACCCTATTGGGTACACGGGGTGGAGGAATGATGGCAGCGACCATTATGAATACGTTAATTGATATTAAACGAGGTAAATTATATTAAACCGTGTTATTAAAGCTAACAATTAGCGTTAATAACACGTGACTAAAAAATCACCATAAAAAGCCTAAAAGGGAACAAAATAAGAATTATCCGGTCTAGCTTATTGAAACAAGAAATAAAATTATTTTAAAACTTGGTTTCACAAACGATGAAAGGACAATATAAAAAATGAAATTATCACAAATATTATCAAAGCGTTTATCAAAGCGTTTATCAAAGTATAGACTACTAACGTTGGCACTGATGTCATTAGTAGTAGTCACAGCATCGACAAGCACGGCGCATGCAAATTATGAATATTGGGAGGACTCTAATCATTACAGTTCAAATTCCCCTGTTCAAATAGATATTGTGGATGATCGCGGCAGAACGATGAATCAACATAATGCAAACAGTAGAAAACAGGGTGTTCAACGCGCCTACCTTGAAGCACATAAAGGCAAAAATTATCAGCTACGCTTACGCAATACATCAAATAGACGTGTTGGCGTTGTGATAGCGGTTGATGGTAGAAATATTCTCACCGGTAAAAAATCATGGTTAAGTAAAAACGAAAAAATGTATATCCTTGACCCGCACGAAACATCAAACTACAAAGGCTGGCGTACCAATAAAAATCATGTGAATCGCTTTTATTTCACATCAGCAGGTAATTCGTATGCAGAAGCATGGTCTGATCGCTCTGCGATGGGTGTGATTGCTGTTGCAGTATTTAACGAAATCCCGCAACACCCTTATTATAATAAACATAAAAAATACTCACCTAACGCAAAGGGAAAAGGAGCAATGGGTAAATCTCGTCGTGGTTATTTAAATAATGAATCGACCGGTACAGGGTTCGGGCATGAAGAACATTCACCTACCGTAAGAGTCAGCTTTAAGGCAGAAAACAAACCGGTTGCAAAACACTTTTTGAAATACGAATGGCGAAATACATTATGTAAGCGAGGTATTATTGAATGCGGTGATTATCAAAATAATCGCTCACATAATCGCTTTTGGCCACGTGAAACAAATAACGGTTACGCACCTTACCCTCCGGGGCATTACAAATATAACAATCAGCACAAAAAACCACGCTGGAGTGAACAATTTTCTAAACGCTGGGATACGCAGTACAATCGCGGTTGGTGATCATAAGTTTAGAAAATAGAAATAAAAAAGGCTTCGTTTCAACGAAGCCTTTTTTATGGAAAGAAGTATTATCTAACGACGATAAACTTCCAGTTTACGAATAGAGGCAATAGAGACAGGAATAATCGCTTCACCACCATGAATACGCTGTTTAATTACCGCATTATTACCACGAATTTTTTGTAACGAACCTGCAACTACTTTACCATTACTTCTACTAACACGAATAGGGCGACCCACTAAAGAACGGATACTGCCTATTTTTACCACATGATATCTAGGCGTAACGTAAGGCTTATTTTTAGCTTTTAGTTCTCTTAATGTGCCTGCAGGCAGTAAATCTTTTTCTTTAAATATAGGCTCAAGGTCATCATCATTACTCGCCAGCTCTTCATTAGATGCTTCTTCATCATTATCGTTATTAAGGCTATC
>CAZMWD010000170.1:0-5305 GCA_964569685.1 uncultured Cocleimonas sp.
TAGCTTTATCACGCATCACTTTAATTGCATCTTGTAAGGTTTTGGCTGAACCGTCGTGCAAATAGGGTGCTGTCATCCATAAGCCTTGTAGCGTTGGTGTATCAATTCCTCGGAGTTGATCACCTAATCTTTGTCCGCTATTAGGTGTAATAGTCCCTATATTATGTAAATTATTTAAGGCACTATCGGTAAAATATTGACCTGAATGACAACGATGACAGTTTTTTTGAATAAATAGCTTTTCACCTAATTTGGCGTCGCGAGTTAATGATCCATTTGATTGTTTAAATGGGCTATTAGGTACTTTATTTAATGATTGTACATAGATTGCGAGATTATCCAAATCATCACTTAATCCTGCTTTTTTATCTCCCAGTGGTTTTGAACGTGAGCCTGAATGAAATAAGTGGTCTGGTAATAATCCTGTGCCTGCAGAGAGTGAACGTATTTGCTCCTCAAAATCTTGCACTTCATCAAAGTTGCCACTCCAATGCAAAGGACCTTGAGCTGTTCCACCATGCCCAATAAGGCTAATTGTGTTTCTTAAACCTTCACCAAAATTAGTCATGTCCCACACACGCCCGTCTGTATCCCCTTCGTTATGGCACGATGCACAACTGGAGTATTGCTCTGCTGCGAGTTTTTTATCATTTGAATCGTAGAATAATTGTTTACCACTTAAAACCTTAGCGTTAAGTTTTTCTTTTTTGACTAGATTGTAAGTTGCTTGTAATGAAACACGATTACTTTGGTTATAGATTAGGTCGCGTAAGTCAAATACTGTCACAGTACGGCTCAAGTAATTATGGTTGAATAAGGTTAAACCATCCGCTGATAAAGCTAAGCCTTGCGGCGCTCTTCCTTCTGTTTTAAAGCGTAAAACAGGTTCATTTGTGTAGGCATCTATTACCTCTATTTCACGACTCCCCTCTAATGTAACAAAAAGAAAATTACCGTATTTTCCATAAATGGCACTACTAGCAATACCTCCATTGTCGTGATCAATACGGTAATGAGTGAGTTCTTCTTCATTAATTAAATCAATTTTGGATGTAATGCTTCGCACAGCGCTGTCGTAAGTCAGGGGTCGTCCATCACGTAGTAATCCACGCTTGATATTATCTTGTTTAGATGGAATCCAAGCACTTAAACCATCAGGTGATAATGCAATCGAGCCAAGATAATTTGGAATGCCTCGTGCAGCGTGTTCAGAATCGCTACGGTCACTGTGTTTTAGTATAACGGTGTTTTTGATACTAAATGTATTGATGTCTACAATAAGCAATTCACCACCATACTGTGTGTTACCTATTTTAGTTTTAACTTTAGCTGTATTCTCACCTGGAAGAGGAGGAGTAATATAACGGCTAATGTAAATTTTTTGTGATTCTTTATCGGAACTTATTGATAGATGACGGGGATTACTACCAATATCAATACTATGAATCACCTTTTGAGTATTTGCATCTATTTGTAATAATTTCCCGCTGGCTTCAAGCGTGACATAGGCGAAATGATCATTTTCTAAAGGGGAGAAAACAATGCTGTAAGGTTGAGACGCATGAGGTAATGAAATATTCCCTATGACTTTTTGTTGATTAGGGTTAATGATACTGATCGAAGCAGAATCTTTATTGACTACCCAAATAGTACCATCAGGTGCTTTTGCCAGTGAGCGAGGTTGCTTACCAACGGGAATTTCTGCTATTTTTGTGTGCATTAAAGCATCAAAGACAGTGATACTATTGTTATCTGGGTTTACATTCCAGGTACGCTCTTGAGTAATACTTTTATCGTAAATAATACTCATAGAGCTGACAGGTAAAATAGGTATATTAGTTTCGGCGGTTCTGTTCGGCTGTTTAATGTAAATTGATTGAACAAATTGATAATTAAGGGTGAAATACCCTCCTGTTCCATTATCACTTCTTACCGTGAGCGTAATGGTGAATCGACCCGGTTTTAAGAAGGCGTGCCTACCTACATATTTGCTGGAAAAAGGCGTTGCAGGACTACCATCACCAAAATCCCATTTGTATCGGTTATTAATACCGCCGTTTGTGATTGCTGAGAATCTTAGGTTTTTACCAATAACTTTTGGCTGAGCAACGATAGGTTCTATTGTGAGTGCACCCGCAATCATCCACTTAATGATCATACTGTCTGTTTTATTTTTAATATCACTCACTATTATTTGGCTTGTGTACTCTCCGATGGTTGAAATAATTCCATGAATATGTCCAGATAGGGGGTTAATTTGTATCCCCGCTGGGAGGTTTTGTGCTGAAAAACGAAGCGGGTCTCCATTAGCATCCGTAGCGATTAACGTTAAATCAATGGTTGAATGGATGGTGTGGTTTTGATTTTCAAGCTCTGCATTGAATTGTGGTGCTACATTATTTAAGGGTGATTGAGTCAAGGCACTATCGGGTATTAATTTTTTTGTAAAATCAGGTCCTTGGTAGCGTAATTCTAAGATACCTTGGTTGTTGGGGGGGGTGTTAGAAATGTTAGCGTTATTAGAATTAAAATAAGCCAAGACAAGATGATAGCTTCCTACAGTAAGGAAAATATTGGCTTGTTTTTCTTGTAAATTATGCGGTGTGTCATTATCAATAAGCAGTGTGTTATCTATCCATAATTTACTGTTGTTATTAGCATTAACAAAAAAGGTATAAGTACCTTCTTTTTTAATATGAATGCGTGTCGATAAACGTAGCGCATAGGGTTTATTATTTTCATTATTTAAATTAGGTTGCTTTATATTATTAGTAAATCCTATTTTGTCTGGTGTTAGTTGCGAAAAGTCGGGTAGCTGTTGCCAGTTTTGATTAGGATTGTTGTCAATATAGTATTGGTACGATACACCTGCAACATTGCCTCTTGGGTAAATTTTCCATTCAAACTGAATGGCACTCTCAGCATCTGAATTAGCAACGTTGATAGTGACTGTTTTGGTTTCTTGCTTAATGCCAATGCCACTTATTTCCCCCGTACTTTGGTTGATAAAAAGCCCCTGTGGTAAGTTTTTGGCACGGTAATAAAGTGTTTCGTTATCAGGGTCGGATGCATTAATTTTTATGGATATAGGGCTACCAATAAGGTGAGCTTGGTCATTTAGCTGGTTTATTTTAGGAGAGCCTTGTGTCTTCACCTGAATTATTTTGGCTTTGGAAGGTACTCCCTTTGAATTAATAGCAAAGAGCATCCAATAGCCAGGCGTTAGGATGTTTTTATTAGCATGTATATTTAATGTGTATCGACCATTACCGGTTGATTTAAAGGGGGCCTTCAAAAAACGTAAGTCAGTATTAACCGCATGCGTAGTCGATGACATTTTAATCAAGGTGAATTTTTGTATATCTTTGCTACTATCTAAAGTGAGTGTTTGACCGTGTTTAATGGTATCAGGTGCATTATTGATAACAGGTCGTGGAGCAAGACTACCCTCTTCATTATATAAATAAGCGGGGTTATAAATTTGTGCGTTGGAATGATCCGCTGCACAGGCACATAAACCACCTCCGCCAGAAAGTACGCGTCCATCAGCAAGTAACAAGGCAATTGAATGATAATTTCTAGGAATAGAGATGTTATCAACCGTGCGCCATTTCTTTGTTTCAGGGTTCCAGATCTCCGCGGGTAAAATAGTACCTTCGTCACTAAATTTAATACCCGAGGTGTTTCCACCTATCACTAATACTTCGCCATTAGGTAAGATAACGCCATTGTGAAATTTTCGTGCATATTTCATGGAGTCAATAGGCGTTACAACAGGTGAACTACCATTTATATCAATGATCATAGCCTTGTTGCTACTTTTTTGATTTTTACCGGAAATAGCACCTCCAGCGACGAGTAATTTACCTTCATCGTACATAACAGTCGTGCCATGTTTTGGGTACCAATCGTGCGTTTCAGGTCCTACTTCTTTTATGCTACCTAAGCCTTTCGTATCAATAGAATGCATTTTAGGCGTTGGCCCCGAATGAAGAATTTTACCTTTGGGGTCGACGTGGATTAATGGCCACCAATCTCGTTCGTAATAATTGTTATAGTTCAAGATAGGGTCTTGCATATTTGCACCTGTCAGTACTTTCCATCCTTCTTGTTCATTCCATAGTTCAGGATATTGTCCTCCACCTGTGCCAAGTGAGGTAAACACTGATCCATCTGGCATTGCTAGGGTGGTTGGATACCAGCGACCCCGTGACATTGGGGCGGCAGGTGACCATTGGTTGGTTCTGTAATCAAAAATACTGGTTGTGGTTACCTTATTAGTGCCCCCATTGATAATAATTCGACCATCTTCAAGCATCGCTAAGTGGGCGCAAAACATATCATGTGATGTGTGATCGCGTTCTACAAAGTTACCTGTTTGAGGATTCCATGTAGCAGCGTAGGTATATTCTTTTTTATTACTCCCAGTAAATTTATTACGTCTATTAGATGCAAATGTTAATACGCGCCCGTCAGGTAGATTTGCAGCAGTTACGGGTATATGGGGCCATTCAATGACGGAACTCCAGTTTCCGTTAATATGCACTGGTTTCGAAATACCACGCGCAAGGGCGTTAAGAGGGACTTGAAAGGGAGGGTAGTCTTTAGCTAATTCAGCCCAATAAGCATCTTGTTTGGCATGTTCAACAAGGTCGTTGTTGTTTGAAATATCTGAGTTGTTTACATTGTTGTTTACACCATTTTCATGCGCGAAAGATAATTGAGGTATCAAGAATGTGAGTAGGATAAAACACGTAGACACAGAAACACTTAGCCAAACGGCTATTTTTTTTATTATTCTTGTACAGATAGTTGGGGGAACTACCTGAAAATTTGTTTTGCTCATTTTAACACACGTAAGCCTAAGGGCTATTTTCTTACGAGGGGGTTATATGTTATTTATTAGGGCTTATATATTCCTAATGATCTATTTTATACCTTGTTGCTTATATTTTATACAATAATTATAGGCATGTATTTGATAATTGTCAGAAAGTGTTTCTTAATTGTCCCTTAAGTTACTATTAATTATAGAAAAGAACAATAATGAATGGATGTACGGTAGTGATTAAAGTGATGTAGGTATAATATTAGTTGAGGTCTCTGCGCGAGTCAGTGATGAAAGAAAAACAGGGTAAAATTTCACTGTGTGTTTCTTATTGTTTTTTGGAGTGTTTATTGTTACTCACTGTTCCTACTTTTTTATTTGAATTTTGAATGGATTATAGCTTTTAGTAGCATAGGTAGTTGGAATTAATCACGTGAAATAAATTTCCCCGTACCCGTATGCACTTTAATCATTTCA
>CAZMWD010000171.1:0-2881 GCA_964569685.1 uncultured Cocleimonas sp.
CTGTTAGTTTTTATAAAAAAGCGTAAGTAATAAAAAAGCCCCGGGAAACCGGGGCTTTTTTATTATGAAAGCACTAATATTTTGCGCTTTCTTGAACCTTGAGTGATTGGATGTTTTCAATCATTCTAAAACTTGGTAGCGGGGGCAGGATTCGAACCTACGACCTTCGGGTTATGAGCCCGACGAGCTGCCAGACTGCTCCACCCCGCATCAGAGGGAGCGTATTATAGGGAGTCTATTTTATAAGATCAAGACTATTTTTTGTCTTTTTGTGATTAATTTTTAGAGGGTTCAAGGTCAGTGTTTTTCAATCACTTTAATTAATTGTTATCCACTTAAAAATCTGCAAAAAAGGTAATGTTTTGGGGGGCTATAGTAGAGTCAAAGACTATGCTCTGTTTGTTTTTCTATCTGGGATTAGGGTGGCGTATTTTTAATTTTGGATGCTCTATTTGTTAATAGGTGGCTCAATGGGCTTTTAATACCTTCAGGCTCTCCTTAAAATATGTGTATAAATCTCAGAGGTCTTAATAACTTTATTTTAAATAAAAACTGTAAAGACACCATCATTGATAACTGGTATAATGTGTACGCTAAATTTTAGCGTACTATTGAATTTTTAGTTCAGGGCTACACATTAGTAGTTTTAAAAGCTTATAAAAAGCTTAGGAGAAAAGACATGACAAATGAAGTATCTTCAATTACCAGAAAATCTGCATTACCTGTTGATGGCATTGAGCCATACGTTAGCAAAGCTAATGAAGAATACATGAATGAGTCACAAGTTGAACATTTTCGTAATATTCTAGTTGCATGGAAAAAATCATTAATGGAAGAGGTCGATCGCACGGTTGATCACATGCAAGAAGAAGCCAGTAATTTTTCTGACCCAGCAGATCGTGCAACACAAGAAGAAGAGTTTACTTTAGAGCTGCGTACTCGTGATAGAGAACGCAAATTAGTGCGTAAAATAGATAAAACCATTGCGCGTCTTGATGACGGTGACTATGGTTATTGTGATGCTTGTGGTATTGAAATTGGTTTACAACGTCTCGAAGTTCGCCCCACGGCTGATCTTTGTATTGATTGTAAAACCACGCAAGAAATTAAAGAAAAACAGATGGCTTAACGTTTCTTTACAACCACATCTTGATTCAAGACGGCAGTAATTCGCATTATATTGGTCGGTTTGCTCCTTCGCCTACAGCGCCACTTCATTTTGGTTCTTTAATTGCAGCTACGGCTAGCTATCTTTGCGCGCGCCAGCAAAAAAAGGGGCAATGGCTTTTACGCATCGAAGATATTGACGAGCAACGCTCTCACCCTAAATACTCAAAGTCTATTATTCAGATGATAGAACACTTTGGTTTTCAGTGGGATGGTGACATTATTTATCAAAGTAAACGTACCCAAATCTATCAAGATACACTCAATTTACTGGGTAAACACACTTATCCCTGTAGTTGTACTCGCAAACAACTTAGCGCTTTAACGAATAATCTTAAAATTGGCTATATTTATCCGGGCTTATGTCGAGAAACACCGAATAACCCCGAATCAAAACAATTCAGTATTCGACTAAAAACCCATAACGATCCCATCTGTTTTGATGATTACTGCCAAAACCAAAATATTTTTTGTCAAAATATAGCGCAAGATATTGGGGATTTTATACTCAAACGCAGTGATGGTATCTTTGCCTATCAATTAGCCGTGGTTGTGGATGATGCGGAACAAGGTATCACTCACGTCGTACGGGGGGCTGACTTATTTGATAACACGCCACGCCAAATTTATTTACAACAATTACTTCAATACACCACCCCAGAATATTTGCATTTTCCTGTTGCGGTAAATGCAGAGGGTAAAAAACTGAGTAAGCAAAGTCACTCCCCCGAAATCACCAACAAAAATAAACGAGCGCAATTAATTAATGCGCTACTGTTTTTAGGTCAACCCATCACTCGCCCTGATGATTTTGAAAATATAGATGACTTATGGCAATGGGCAGTTCAAAATTGGGATGTAAACCTAATCCCCAGAAAAATGACCATTAAACTATGAATAATAAAACAAATAGCACATCATCCAGCGCACCCGAAGCACTCATGTTATTAAGTAGCCATTGTGCGCATTGCCCCGGCGTATTGGATTCATTAGCTAAACTCATAAAAAAAGGTGAAATCGGCACACTTCGGGTGATTAATTTGGAACAGCACCCCGAAGCTATGCAAGAATTTAAGGTGCGCTCTGTGCCTTGGGTGCGTATTGGCAAACATGAATTAACGGGCGCACAAACCTTGGAAGCCTTGCAACAACGCGCACAATGGGCGTTTACTGATTTAACTAATCCAGCTAAACAAAGCGATAGTAATCCATTAGCTGATTTTGATTTTTTATTATCTGAGGGGCAGGTCTCCGAAGTCGTTGAGTCTATTCAGGAAGATGAATTAAAAATACAAACCATTATGGAGTTACTGGGGGATTCTGGAACCGTGTTAAGTACACGTATCGGTATTGGCGTTATATTTGAAGAGTTCGCAGGTACAGAATTACTTAAATCATTAATACCTGAATTAGGAAATTTAGCGAAACACGAAGATGTGCGAATACGAGCGGATGCATATCACTATCTTGGTATGAGTGCAGATAAACGCGCGATTGCTATTTTAGAAGCAGGGAAAAATGATAAGGATGAAGAAGTGAAAGGAATCGTTGAAGACTCATTAGAAGAATTACACTCTCTCTAATTTAGCCATCTGCTTCAGGGGGTGATATTTGCACCGTCTCATAACATTTTTCGAGTTCCACTCTTTGCTTTTCTGTTATTTTCACACCATCAATCCAAATTTTCTTTAATGAAGGAAGTGCTTGTAGCTTT
>CAZMWD010000171.1:2981-5269 GCA_964569685.1 uncultured Cocleimonas sp.
GGGTAATATTTTTTAACATACGCTTATTTTATACTATAAAAACGGTTGTACTTGCCTAATAGGAAAGAGACCACATATTATTCAAATAACTAAATGAGTAGTGGAATTAAATGATGAGCATGCAAACCATAATTGAAGATAAACTCAAGCACGCTATTACTCCCGAAGTATTAGACGTTATTAATGAAAGCCATATGCACAGTGGGCCTGCTACAGAGTCTCATTACAAAGTGGTTGCAGTAAGCAAAGCGTTTGAAGGGAAAATGCTAATTGTACGTCATCGGATGATTAATGGTGCATTGGCTGAAGAACTAAAAAATATTCACGCGCTGGCATTACATACTATGACACCCGATGAATACCTTGAAAAGTCCGGAAAAGTAGCTGACTCACCACAGTGTGAAGGTGGGAGTAAATAAACCTGCTACAAAAACCAATTATTTACGGGCTTTGTTCTTATTCTGTGACTAATTCTTCGAGTGATTGTTTCTATTGTTATTGCGTGAATTAAAAGGGCGTTTATTATTGTTTGGTCTGGCGCCTTTACCGTGATGTGGCACACGATCACGTTGAACCCGTACACGTTTTTTTACATCGGCTAATAGCTCTGAAGTCACACTTTCCATTGGCACAGCCATACCAATATAGGTTTCTATTTCTGGTAAATAAAAGGCAGTATCTTCACAGGCAAAACTATGCGCCTCACCCGAAGCCCCTGCACGTGCAGTACGACCAATACGATGTACATAATCTTCTGCGATTTGCGGTAAATCGTAATTAAATACATGCGAAACGTCATCAATATGTAAACCACGCGCGGCAACATCGGTTGCAATCAACATTTGGTGTTTACCTTCCGAAAACTCTTTTAACAGTTGCTGGCGTTTGTTTTGCCTAACATCACCTGAAATCATCACCGCTGTAACATCGTTACCGCGCATATAATCGTCAATCGTTTCTGCATTGCGTTTGGTATTAACGAAAACAA
Organism: uncultured Cocleimonas sp.; assembly: GCA_964569685.1. Taxonomy (GTDB): domain Bacteria; phylum Pseudomonadota; class Gammaproteobacteria; order Thiotrichales; family Thiotrichaceae; genus Cocleimonas. The sequence continues at coordinate 3,970 of CAZMWD010000171.1, forward strand.
TCGCGCGGTGTGGTTCTAATTTTTGAATCAATCCTAATAAAAGTGGGATTTTCTCATCGTTTGATGGGTAATAAACCGATTGAGCAATCTTTTTGGTATTAACTGCTTCTGCCTTTATTTCTACCTTGGTTGGGCTATTCATATGTTCGTATGAAAGCTCCATTACCCGATGAGACAATGTGGCTGAAAACATCATATTAAGACGTTTATCGGGTTCTGGCAGTCGTCTTAATAAGAAGCGGATGTCTTTAATAAAACCCAAATCTAACATGCGATCGGCTTCATCCAACACTAAACATTGGCAACGTTTAAGGCTAAATACTTTTTTCTTCCAAAAATCTATAATTCTACCGGGTGTGCCGATTAGAATATCGGCACCTTGTTGTATGGCTTTTTGTTGTTGTTCGTACCCCGTACCACCGTAAGCTAAGGCAATTTTAAGACCCGTATCTTTACCTAATACTTCTGCATCTTTTGCAATTTGAATCGCTAGTTCTCGTGTCGGTGCGAGCACAATACAACGAATATCAGTCACTCGATTGTTTTGATTTTCTGACAGTGGATTTTTTAATAAATGCTGAAAGGCAGCCAACATAAACGCGGCAGTTTTACCTGTGCCTGTTTGTGCCTGACCGGCTATATCTTGACCTTTTAAACTAATGGGTAATGATTCTGCTTGAATCGGTGTGCAAAATTCAAAACCTGTATTTTTAATCGCAGATTGAAGCTCTGGCACTAGGTCTAAATCGGTAAAACGGCATGTACTTAAGTGAGTTGTATCCATCAGATAAGCTTAACACGTTGTGTGTTACAAGGAAGTTATTATTAATTTCCCCAAAAGAATTTTCATAGACTTTAAAGTATAAATAGTCGTATGGCTTAGCACTGAAAATCAGTATATTTGGTGTTATTCTTCTCCGATAAAGGGGGTAATATATATTATTGTCCTATCATGTCGTAAGATTTATATATAGGTTTCATCCTATTGAAATAGAAGACATCAACCATGAAGCGCTTGAAGAAAAGATAAACTCTTCATGCGCTTGTATGGGACTGAATCAGACTTCTTAACGATTAAAATGAATACTGTGCGCATGAATGGTGCGTTTATCTATAGGTGGTAACTCCGTATAGTCAAAGTTATAAATAGCCTGTAGATAGTGATGTGGATTATTTGGAACGGGGAATGACAAGCCTTCAAAGTCCATTGTTTTAAGTGGAAAGACTTCTGTGCTATTAAACCAAGCAGCGACATCTGGCATTTCTCCACCATAAATAATTTTTGTATTATTATTTTCCC
>CAZMWD010000172.1:0-5261 GCA_964569685.1 uncultured Cocleimonas sp.
CCACTACTTGATGTTGGCGCAGTTATTATGGGTGCAGCAGACGCTTTTGAAAAAGATAAAGAAAGCATCACCCATAGAAATAAGAAAATAATTATTATTATAGGATTTTTCTTTTTAGCTTTTAATGAAATCTGATTCACGGATGATCATTGTCAAGCGTATTGACTGTAGAATCTATATCTACGTGTATTGCGTCCGATTCTTTTTTTGACTTTCTTCTCAGCGGCAAGTCCCCATCAAAACTATCCTGATTAAACTTATAACGGAAGTTCACATAAGGGCCTTGGCGTTTGTAATCGCTTTTATCAAAGTCTTTATCGTAGAAGCCTTGGAAGTTGTAACCCATACTTAACCAAGTATTTTCCATCGGCGTTACGCCCACAGAAACGCCCGCGAGTGCTTCTACTTTCTTTTCACTCCAGTCATTTAAGTAACCACCGTGTACGCCTACATCCCATTTTTTATTAAGATCGTGGCGTACTTCTACGGTGGCAGTATCGACGGTGGTGCTGTTTGTTGATCGACCATCGGTATCTTTTACGTGCTTAATACCGTGATGAATACTGATCTGTGTTTTATCATTGATTTTACGGTTGTAATGCATATTGTGAATGATTTTCTGGGTATGGCGTTCTAAACCAGAGCCTGTGTTTTCTGCATTGTTAGCATTATTAAAATCAGCAAAAACACTGGGGTATTGCGATGCACTGTTGCTATTTTCATCCACTAAATCAAGTCGATTAAGGAACACAAATCTCTTGTTTTTAGGATGCCAAGCAGAACCGAGGCTTAGGCGAGTAAAGTCCGATAAGTCACCGCTGTTATTTTCTGAATGGTTATAATTAAGTTTTGCACTGAGGTTTTTACCATCCTCAAGATGGCGAATCACGCCTGCAGTAACGTTGATTTTGTCATTCACCTCACCCTTGCGTAACTCGAAGCGGGTAGTCCAGCTCCAGTCTTCTTGATTCGAACCTAAGCCAACCGTAAATGCGGTATAGTCATCGCGTTGTGAGCCTTGAATGGCAGGTTCGTTTTGATTAAAGCGATCATTTGTAATGCTTTGATTACGATTATCTTTAACCGTTTTTGCTTGATCAATACTAAAGTCAGCGCTGATTTTATCGGTCACTTTTACTTTTTGGCTTAGACCTAGAGTTGCATATTCACGTTGACCTTGATAAGTACGTTCCTGTGTATAAGTTGATTTACCGGTAGCGCCTTTCCATAAATCTTTGGTAACACCCACTCGGTTGTTGTGTGTGGTTTCTTCACCGTTGTCGGTAGTTTCATGTTCGGCAAATACGGTGATACCGTGTTTTAGTTTTACATCGACACCGACAACTGCTCGGTCAGGGCTAAGTTCAGAACCATCGTTAGAGCCAATATTTTTTTCAATATCCGAGCGTAAGGTGATCTTGTCATCTTTAGTGGTATACCTTCCACCGAGTAATAAAGCGTTATTATTGATTTTTTCACCGCTAATTTCTTCACGGGTATGGCGTGCACCTGCGCTGAGCGCAACTTGTTTGTTGACACGGTGTTCAACATCAACCTGCGCGAGCATTCTTTCGTTGTCATTTGACCGGTTTTTTTGATGAGAAACTTCGCCGCTAATATTGGTTTTATCATTCAGCTTGTAACGTACCTCTGCGCCTGCTTTGCGAATACTATCTTCACTGGCTTGCGAGTTAATACCGTAATTCTCATCGTGTTGTTTTAAATACAAACGCGCTTCCATATTATCAATTTGTTTTTCTAATTCGATAATATACGCTTGTTTGCTTTTGTGATTACTTGCTTGTGTGCTGGATGTTGCAATTTCAGCATGGATTTTAGTATCGGGTGTAATATTGTAAGTAATATCCGTTGCAAGGAGTCGATCATCTTTACCTCTATTACGACCTTCGTGTAATGCACTCAGCCCCACTTCCAAACGTTTATCACGGGATTTAATTGCAACACGCCCACCGGCTACGATTGATTTATTACTGTCTTCATCTTCATTATCGTAATTCACTACAATAATATTTGGATTGAAATTTTGATCGCGCCCGCTGATAGGAAACTTAAAGAACAAGGTACCCGCATCGTAATCAATTTCATAATCTTGATAGCGGGTGAGGGTGCGAGTCTCGATAATTCTATCGGAATGGAAACGATCGCGGGTTTCGATTTTAACGTGTTCGCTATTACGCACAATGCCAGGGTTTAAATAATATAAGCCCGATGTGCCATCCCCTGGTATTTCTTGACGCTGATGTTTATTACTGGTTTCGCTGATAAAGGCATTGGCGCTGTAACGATCATCTTTATATTCGGTTTTTATGCCGTTTAATACACGATCATATTTAGCCAATTCAGTGACGCTTAATCCTGTGTGGAAATCACCAAACATCGTGTAGAAATTATCTTTTTCGATTTTTAAATAAAGTTTACGTGAGCTAGGCGCATCGTATTGGCTATTACTGTTATCCGCATAAACGGTATACCACGCATCGGGGTCGATATTACCCCCCAGTTGCGAGCCTACCTTTTGTTTTTGTTTGTGGGTATCGTAAGCAACGGTGAGTAAGTATTTGCCCTTGACGCGTCCTTTAGCAAAAAATGCCACACGACCGCGTTTGTAAAAACCATTGTCTTTATCAAGGTCTTTTAAGGACTGCATATTACCACTCAGCGTATCGTAACCTAATGTGCCTTCGGCGATGCCAACCATAATCCATTTGCGTAAATGAGGCTTTAGCCATACTGAAATCACATCATCATTATTGATAGCTGATTGACGGGTGCTTCTACGACTCAGGCTACGTCTATTAGTATTGTTTGTTATATCGTTACGTTTTTCATTAAATTTTAAATGTAATCTAAGCTCGCCCGATTGAGTGGTTGGGTTCAATTTAATACGGGCAATCCCATCGTGCTCGATCAAGTATTTGTATTGACCAGAGAGTGATTCATTTAAGTTTAATCTGTCTTTATCTTGATCTAATGTTTTAACTTGGTAATGGCTATCTTTCAAGGTGAAATAACCGTGGGTATTGGCGCGCATCGGAAAGCCATCTTCATCAAACACTTGTAGCGCAATCACGGGTACGGTTTTGCCATCGGCAATTAAAGTCGATTGTTCTGGTAAATATTTTGCAGAAGTGGCTTCGCCAGAGAAGTGAATATTATGTGTTTTACGGGCGATTTCTTTTCCTGATTTATCTTTAATAATAGCCAATAAAGTGTTGCTTCTGTTTTTAATATCAATATCGACACCTACCCAACGTCGGATGATAACGGTTTTATCTGGATTGCTACTACTGCCATCATAGTTGAGTGGGCTTATTTTTTTACCGTTTAAAAATACCTCAACCTTGTGTTGCTTGGCGCTTTTTACCATTATTTTGGTAGACGCTACAGGCGGTACATAATTATTTTTTGGCCAGAGTATTTCAAATTCATCAGTCGCGGTTTTTAAATATTCACTGCCGTATTGTTGTAATGGATTACTGTCTTTTTGTTGCTTGGTTTTTTGTGTGTCTTTATAACCAGCCTTACGTTTTACATGAAAGTCAACTTGCCACAATGTACCTGCTTGTAAATCAATAAATCTAGATTTCGCATCACCTGCATAACGCGTATTACCACGACAGATGATGGGCTCATATCCATTTTTTAGGCTATCGACATCCAGTTGTAAGACGTGCGAACCTGCGTTCACGCCTTCCATATGCCAAAAACCTTGTTCATCACTGAGTACGCTACGACCGGTTTCCATATAAATGCGGGCATCTTTTAAAACCTTAACATCGTCTTTTTTGTTGTTATCAGCTGTCGTTTGACAACCGATATAAACACGTCCGGTTAAAATGTTTTTAGAGCGCATCAAGTCATCTTTAATCGTGATGCTGGCTCGCGCAAGGTTGGATTTGATGCCAGAACCGACGATTTCTGCCACATTCACCGATTTGCCTATTTGAACCCCAGCGGTAATTTTTGTCGCATAGTCAATAGTCCAATTTGCACCTGCGGGAACGTTGTTAATTGTGAAGACTAATGAACGTCCAGTGGCTAGTGTATTCGCAGGATCAATACTGACATTGTTTAAACGTGCAGAACCTGCAACATAACGAAAACCAAGGGGTAGGGTGTCTTTAATTTGAATACTGGGTAGTGCGGATTGCGTGGTGTTATCAAAACTCAGCGTATAACGTACTAATTCACCGATGGATGCTTGTGTTTTATCCGCTGTTTTATTAAGTGCAAGTTGTCGCGTATTATTATTCACCACCAATGCTGCTGTTGCACTGACATCGCTAGTGTCTTCTTCATCACGGTAATTAACGTTGATGCGTGAACCTTGCTTAATACTAAGCACACCATTTTGCACCTGCGTAGCGTCTGTGGTGGTTAATATAACGCCACGGAAGATGCCTGAATCAGGTGCAGTTTCTGTCAGAAGTAATACTTCTTTATCGTTTGTACCGGAAATTTGAACAGTAACAATAATAGTTTCTAGTGTTGTAGAATCAAGATTTTGATCAAGATCAGTCACTTGAATAACCACAGGTTCATCGTTTGTGTACTGTTGTGCTTCTAGCAACGGCAATGGCGTAGGTAAATTAACCGTTGAGCCATCGGCTAAACGTATACTATTCACTGTTTGCCAATGTCTGCCACCGTTTTGATTGTCATTGTAAGACGTGGGTGGCACAACGGAGGGAACGCCTGCATCATCAATGGTTAAAAACTCAATGGTGGATGGCGTACGCACTTTTGGTTTGATAGTAACGTTAGCGCGTGATGAGTTTGATGCCACGCTATCGGATGTCACAATTGCCTGATTAATTGCAAGCCCTGCAACCGTATCAGTGCTTACTTTTAATTGATAGTTGATTGACCACGTAGTTGTTGCAGGTAAATTACCTAAGGTGAAAATCAAGGTATTACCACTATTGGAAACTTGATGGGTCGTGAGTGCATTACCGTTAAGTGTGGCACTTGCTGGTTGATAAACTAACCCTGAAGGTAGGTTATCTTGAACGCTAATGTTTGCTAGGGTGCTAGCGTTAGGGTTTTTAATAGAAAGCGTGTAGGTAATCACATCACCGATGGTTGCGGTGTCTTTATTCGCCTGCTTGTGCAGGGTCATGGAATTTAGAGTGACAGCCTCTTTAGTAAATTGAACGCTGTCAGATAATGTTTGAGCCGTGCCGTTGATAGTAAAGTTGGCAGTGGCTGTGTTTGTAATTGTGTTTGTAGCTGTGTTTGTA
>CAZMWD010000173.1:0-5209 GCA_964569685.1 uncultured Cocleimonas sp.
TGGACGTACTAAAACACGGTCGTGTAAAGGACGAATATTCATGTGTTTACTCCTTTGAGTATGTAATATTATTTAAAAATTAGTGAGCTTGCCATTTTGTTTTTTAAAATGAACAACTCAATTATGTATCTGTTTTCTAATATATAAGCGAGCTTGCCATTTTGTTTTTTAAAATGGACAACTCAATTATGTATCTGTTTTCTAATATACAAGCGAGCTTACCATTTGATAATTTTCAAATGGATAACTCGACTATGTCGCCAGTTTCATCGGCGACGTGCATGACTCACGTACTAATATTTTAGTAACAAAGTCGTATAATTTAGCCTTCGCATGATTACCTTTTAGCACTCTCGCTTAGGGACTGCTAATCATAGGGGCGAATATTTGAAATTCAAGGATTATTTACGTTTGTTTGAAAGTTCAGGTCTATTTCCTTCTACTTCGGTAAATTCACCTTCAACAATATTGGAATCCTGCTTTTGAGAAGAGTCAGGTGGAGAATGTGACTGGGCCTCATAAGTAAACCCACTCATCTGCGCGCTAATGCCATCTTGCATTTTCAATGCAGAGCGTTGCATAATATTTTTTGCAATAAATTGACGACTAAAAGGAAGTAAACAAAGAAAGCCCATAGTGTCTGTCACAAACCCTGGAGTCATCAGTAATGCGCCACCCACAGCAAGCAACACACCCTCAATTATTTCTTGCGCCGGAATTTTTCCTTGAGACATATTGTTCTTTAAACGCGCTATTGTAGATAGACCTTGTTGACGTAATAAAAAGGCACCAACAACAGCCGTTAATACCACCAAGAAAATCGTCCATAACGGACCTAGCAATTCATCTGAGCCTACTTTGATAAGCACAACGATTTCAATAATAGGAAGCACTAAAAAAAGAACGGTAAATATTGGAAACGAACGCATCGTTAAAAACCAATGTAATAGATAGTATAAATAGTGTGGTGACTTATTGATAATTTTCAATAGAGATAAAAAAAGCCCTAATCAACTCGTTGATTAGGGCTTGAATTAAAACGAGTAAACGAGTAAAGAAGCTTGTAAATATTTTACGCAGCGACCTTATAATCCTCAATCTCAGATAAGGGTAGAGGCTTACTAAAGAAATAGCCTTGCGCATAATCAACACCCATATCTGATAATAGTTTGGCTGTTTCTTCATCTTCTACCGATTCAGCAACCGTGAAAATATTCATTGTTTGCACGACACTGTTAACGGCATCAACCATTGCAGCATCAACACTGTTATCACTCATTTTACGCACAAACGTACCATCTACTTTAAGGTATTTTATCGGTAGTTCGCGCAGGTAGTTTAACGAAGAAAAACCACTGCCAAAGTCATCTAACGCGCCACAACAGCCGAGTGTGATTAAATCATCAAACATGCTTTTGACTTTAGAAAAGTTTGCTAAAGCATCCGACTCTGAAACTTCAAAACAAAGTTGTGATGCTTTAACATTGTGTTCTTCAATTAATAATTTTACAAATGTGGCAAATTCAGCATCATTAATGGTTTCTGCAGATAAGTTGATACTAAATACATTATTGCTACAAGGTTCATCTTTAACATTAATATTTCCAATTATTTCAACTAGCTTAGAAACAACCCAACGATCCACACTGCCCATTAAGCCGAGTCGTTCCGCTGTTGGCATAAAACTACCGGGACTGAGTACATCGCCTTCATGTTTTAAGCGTAATAACACTTCATAAAAATTCCCAGCATCAGATGTTTTTTCTTTATCTGACTTTTTTGTAGGTAAAGATTCTACCGATTGTGCGTACAATATAAATTCATCATTTTCGATTGCGTGTTTAAGGGTGACTTCCCATGAATCATTTTCTGAATTTTCCTCGTTGGAAAGTTCAATTTCATTTTGTGCCATTTCCTTTATAAATAGTTGATTTCTACCTGCTTTTTTAGCGGAGTAACATGCCTCATCTACCGCAACCATCAGATGTCCAATATCAGCGACACGATAACCAATACCAAATTCTAATGCACCAATACTCACACCGACAACAAAGGTATTTTCACGCCAGATAAAACGGAAATTACGCACATCATCTAATATTCTATTTAAGATTAATGTTGCTGTTTTTATATTACAATCAGGCAATAAGATGGCAAATTCATCACCGCCGATGCGCGCTAATTTATCGGTTGCACGCAATCGCTTTGAAAACATTTCAGAAATTTGGCGTAATAATTCATCACCCGCCGCATGTCCACATACGTCATTAACTGTTTTAAAGTGATCCAAGTCCATATAACACAATACATTGGTGGTGTTACTGCCTTCATTCTCTGCAATTACTAATTCCATGTAATTTTGAAAGCTGTGTCTGTTAATTAAGCCGGTTAAAGAATCACGTGAAGCTTGATCAAAGAGTTTCTGCATCGCCTGACGATCAGAGGTAATATCCTGCATAATAAGAACAAGATCTCGAACCATACCTGTTAATTCATTATATATAGGGCTTGTTTTAATTTTTAATAAATGTATTTCACCCACATTATTTAGTAGCTTTAATTCCTTCCAATCACTCTCTTCACTGTCTTTTTGGAACTGTGTTTCTAATAATTCTTTTAGCGATTCTTTATCATTGGTATTTTGTAGTTGTACAATATCGTAAATAGACTTTCCTGCAGATTCTTGTTTATCGTAACCACAGTATTTCAAAGCAATATCATTAATATATTCAATTTTATAGTTAGAATTAATACGAATAATTCCTCCTGCTGCAACACCCAGTATCGCTTCGGTATTTTTAAATGATGCGCCTGCACCTTCGTGCATCAAACCCATTATATCCTGACTTTTCATTCTTGCCGTTCTCACCGAATGAAAAGTTAAGCCTAATGCAACCGCTAATACCATAAGAACTGCTTGAAACAGCGGTAAGTACATTTGAACATCAGAACTAATTTTCGAACTCCCAGACGCTAATACTTGCCAAGCAGCCAGTGTAAGACTTAATGAAATTAATAGGAAAATAGTGATAAAAGGAAGGATCTTTCTTCCTTTGGGTTGCGCTACTGTTATATTCATAATGTTTTTTCTTATTGTTGTTTTTATTATTTATAACTCAATTGAACGAGCATTACTTTAACTTATAGTAGCAATAATATAATAAAAGGTATTGCAATGCATTATTGTTCCGACAAAGGGCGTAGTCTACCTCAACTCATTGGTGCTGCTTTATAACTTTATTTTCTTAATTTACATTTAATGATAAAACGTGAGACATTAATCTAGCGGTCACCCCACCCTGTTCTTTAATAATATTATTTGCTGTCAAAACAAACTCCGAAACGGATACTTCTTCTCTCAATAACGCCATCATTTGTTTTTTTACTTGATCAATATCATCACACACCCAACATAAACCCGCATCTTTAAGTATGGGATAAATATCCTCAAAATTAAACAAGTGTGGTCCACTCAGTACCGGTTTCCCTAACTTTGTTGCTTCCAAAGGGTTATGCCCACCCGTTGCAACTAAACTCCCTCCCATAAACACCACATCGGCGGTTGCATACCAACTTTGCATTTCTCCCATGGAGTCACCTAAAATGATATGCGCATTACACCCCTTATAATCGTGTTGTTGGCTATGCCGTACTATAGTTAAATCAGCCTGTGTTTTACACAAATCAAACACGGCATCAAATCGTTCGAGGTGACGCGGAATAAGCACTAATAACAATTTTGGATATGCTTGAAGCAAATGTGAATAAACAGATAAAATTTGATCTTCTTCCCCGGCATGAGTACTTGCAGCTACCCATACCGGACGTTTGACACCCCATTGTTCTTTTCTTATTTGTCCTTTTTTAATCTGCTCTTCATTTATTTTCAGATCAAATTTTATATTGCCTGCCACCATAATCTGCTTATCTAACGCGCCTAATTGTTTAAAACGTATTGCATCTACTTGACTGCGTACAGCAATCACCTCTAATCGTTGCAATGTTTCTTCAATCAAGCCTTTAATTTTTAAATAGCCTTTAGTCGATGCGGGTGAAAGACGTGCGTTAGCCAGCATCATCGGAATATGTCTTTTTTCACAAGTGGCATATAAATTAGGCCATATTTCTGTTTCCACAATAATGAGCAATTGAGGGTTTACCCTATTAATAAAACGAAACACTATATCGGGCAGGTCGTAAGGGAAATAAACGTGAAGAACGTTATCACCCAACAGTTTTTTCACCATTTCAGAACCTGTTGGTGTGGTAGAGGTTACTAATATTTGATGCTCAGGGTATTGATCAATTAAAGCATCAACCAATGGCTTGGCTGCAATCGTTTCGCCCACAGACACTGCATGCACCCAAATAACGGGGTTTTTGTTGTGCTTACTATTGTGGTTGCTGTTGTGATAATTATTGCGATGGCTCTTTAATTTAAATAAGCCTAAACGCTCATTAATACGCTGGCGGTAAGCACGATTGTTTCGACTACGCCAAAATAAACGCAGAATTACAAATGGGAAAATACAATACAATACGAAGGAATAAAGTAAACGCCGATAGGACATAAACAAAAAAGGTTTATCTAAAGTTGGGATAAAACCAGCATAACACGTAAGACTGTCACAGCGTCTCAATTTGTGGCAAACTATTCGCCAATTTAATAGTTTATTGGATTCACATGAAAATCACTCAGAACAAAATTGCAACACTGTCTTATACACTCAAAAATGACGAAGACACCATCCTAGATACAGCGGATAAAGATAATCCTTTTCTTTATATGCACGGCACAGGTGGCATGATTCCCGGTCTTGAAAAAGCATTAGATGGCAAACAAACAGGCGATACCTTTAATGTATCTATTTTACCTGAAGATGCTTACGGCTTACGCGACCCTAAGCTCACTGAAGAAGTACCACGTAACATGTTTGAAGGAATTTCGGACGAGGACCTGACACCGGGTGCACAGTTCCATGCACAAACAGCACAGGGTACACAGGTAATCACTATCGCAGGTGTTGAAGGCGATACCGTCAGTATTGACGCTAATCATCCATTAGCAGGCGAGACGTTACATTTTGATGTTGAAGTGAATGATATTCGTGACGCAACTGAAGAAGAAATTGCACATGGTCACCCGCATGCAGCCGGTGGTTGTGGTTCACACTGATTCAAGTACTCAACCACTATGGACTGAAAGTCC
>CAZMWD010000174.1:0-5206 GCA_964569685.1 uncultured Cocleimonas sp.
GTGGCAGCACCGGCAGGTAGCCAAACCGTGGTATTGGGTTCTGGTTGGCCGGGGATATTATTACACGAAGCGATTGGTCATGGCTTAGAGGGCGATTTTAATCGTAAAGGCACGTCTGCATTTAGTGGGCGTATGGGCGAAAAAGTAGCGGCTAAAGGCGTTACGGTTGTTGATGATGGTACGCTAGAAAACCGCCGTGGATCATTAAATATTGACGATGAAGGCACTAAAACAAACTGCACTACATTGATTGAAGATGGTGTGCTCAAAGGTTATATGCAAGATAAACTCAATGCACGATTGATGGGCGTTGAATCTACCGGCAATGGTCGCCGTGAATCGTATGCACATTTACCCATGCCACGTATGACCAACACCTATATGTTACCGGGTGAGGATGACCCAGAAGAAATTATTGCGTCGGTTAAAAATGGTTTGTACGCGGTTAATTTTGGCGGTGGGCAAGTGGATATAACGTCTGGAAAGTTTGTATTTTCCGCATCTGAGGCTTATTTAATTGAGAACGGTAAAGTCACACGACCCGTTAAAGGTGCAACCTTAATTGGCAATGGCCCCGATGTATTAACACGTGTCAGTATGATCGGTAATGATTTGGCGTTGGATAAAGGCGTGGGTGTGTGTGGCAAAGCAGGGCAAAGTGTCCCCGTGGGAGTAGGGCAACCGACCTTAAAAATAGATGGTTTGACTGTCGGAGGTACGGAAGCATGAGTTCTTTTTCTACAACCCCGCTTTCTTCATCATCTGTATCGTCTGAAGTAAATGATATTCAATCTACCGAACAAGAACTACGTGAATTATCTGATAAAGTATTAAAGCTTGCTAAACAACATGGCGCATCAGATGCGGAGTTATCACTTAATCGAGGCGCGGGTTTATCGGTCGAAGTTCACAAAAGCATTGTTGATAAACTCGAATACCATCGTGATCAAGGTTTGAGTTTAACGGTTTATTTTGGCCAACATCAAGGCTCTGCAACCACTGGCGATCTTTCACCCCAAGCGATTGAAGATACCGTAAAAGCGGCCTGTAATATTGCTAAGTTTACGGGTGAAGATAAATATACAGGTTTAGCAGATGCTGATTTAATGGCACATGATTTTCCAGACTTAGACTTATATCATCCCTGGGATTTACAAGCAGAACAAGCGATTGAAATTGCCATTGAGTGTGAAGCTGCGGGGCTTGAATATGATAAGCGCATCATCAATTCAGATGGTGCGGGCATCAGCACTTACAGTGGGTTAGGCTTAATCGCTAATTCTCATGGCTTCACCGGTGTAGTGCCTTCTAGCAGGCATAGTTTGAGTTGTTCCGTGATTGCCAATGAAAAGGGTGATGTCAATGAAATGCAAGGAATGCAACGGGATTATTGGTACAGTACATCAAGGCTTTATGATCAATTAGAGGCCAGTCAACGCATTGGTATTAAAGCAGCGACACGTACATTGGCGCGTTTAAATGGACAACAAATAAGTACCCGTGAAGCCCCGGTACTGTATTCTGCAGAAGTGGCGCGTAGCCTAATGGGTCATTTCATCAGTGCGATTAGCGGCGGTGCACAATACCGTAAATCCAGCTTTTTATTAGATTGTGTGACGTTACAGCACGAGAAAGATCAAGCCGTATTTCCTGATTTTATTCATCTTCATGAACAACCGTTAATCCCCCAAGCGTTCGGCAGTGGTACGTTTGATAAAGAAGGCGTGGTAACGCGTAATCGAGATATTGTGGTTGACGGGCTGGTACAAGACTATGTGTTAAGTAGTTATAGCGCCCGTCAACTGGGCTTAAAAACCACCGCAAATGCAGGTGGCACACATAACCTAACATTGGATAGCACGGGACAAACGTTTGATCAATTATTAAAAGAATTAGATACCGGTTTTTTAGTTACCGAATTAATCGGCAGTGGCATCAATGGGGTTACTGGTGATTATTCGCGTGGGGCATCCGGTTTCTGGGTAGAAAAAGGTGAAATCCAATACCCTGTAGAAGAAGTAACCATTGCGGGTAATTTAAAAGATATGTTGCGCAATATTGTTGCCGTAGGGAATGATGTAGATACGCGTTCTGGTACGCGAACCGGCTCAATACTGATAGAAAAAATGGTGATCGCAGGGAGTTAAGGAGAGCCTGATTAAGTCCCATAAAATTCTGTAAGTCTCTAAGGCATCATATTCTAGGCACGCTTTGCAGCAAATGCTAATTGCTGCCAAAACTTTTGGAACTATTAATACCTAAGACTTTTTTATAATTGCTTGTATTTTATCTATTCCCAATTGACGTAAATATTCAATATTACGCACCGGTATTTTTTCTGGATTAGGGTAGATTTGCAATGTTTTTTCCAAACTTGCTTCTCGAATTAAGTGCAACATAGGGTAGGGAGAACGATTGGTGTAATTGCTCGCATCATTTTCTGCAACGCCCTCAAAACAATAATAGGGATGAAAACTGGCTAATTGATAAACCCCTGCATAGCCTTGTTGGTGCATGAGTTCATCAGCAAGTGCTAGAAAATCAAGATAATCATCAAAGCTATTTAGACCCTTTGGCAAGATTAATAAACTGGTTTCAATTGCGGTATCTGAATCTAATTGCCCGCAAGCAATCATCAAAGACTGAAGTTGATTTTCAAGTGATTGTTCATTGACCACTTCGTAATAAATACGGTTGCTATCGTATTCACGTTTAGCAAAAGGACAAATATTGTGCTGAATAATAAAACTACTTATCCAGTGCTTAGTCTGTGTGATGAGGAGATTATCAGTCATAGTTTCTTTTTATAAAGGTTCATATTTACTCTTATAGTATATTAAAAATTAAAGGATTTTGTACAATATCTAGAACTGTGCTATACCCACTAAAGAATTAATTAATATACAGGTATTTCAATGTCGCGAGATAGTTATTATCCCTTTTATGGGTGGTTGTTAATCATTGGCGTTATATTATTTGGTAGTTTTTTACTCTGGGATTATGGGCTTTTTAATCAGCTTGTGGAAAAAGACATTACCTATCTATCATCCATTATTCTTATTCTATTTGTTTTTATTAATGTTTATTTAGGCATTGCAGCATGGCGACTTTCTCGGCAGGTATTTTTTGCACAAAATCTTAATAATTCCAAAAATACCTCACAAAATCTAACATCTGAATATTTGCTGTTATTGGATTGGCAACGCAAACAAACCAGTAGTGAGTCGGAATCATTACTCGCACGCTTAGTCGAGAAAATTCATCGAGGTCATAGCACAGGGTGGTTTTTCTCCGATATTTTAATGCGCTTAGGTTTAATCGGAACGGTGATCGGCTTTGTATTAATGTTAAGTACCGTTTTTCAACTAAAAGATAATGATGTACAAGCACTTCAGCAGTTATTAGGAACGATGGGAAGTGGTATGCAAGTGGCGCTTTTTACAACCTTGGCAGGGCTAGGTACTGCGTTATTAGTGAGCATTCAGTGTCAGTGGTTAGATTATTGTGCAGATGGCTTGGTCAGTAAAATTATTAAACTGGGTATGAACGATCACGTTGATCAAAGCGCTGGTCAAAGCATTGATCATAACGTTAATGAAAAACGTTAATTACCATGTCTAGTCTGTACAAAAATAATCGCAATACTCCCAAAGTAGATCCTTTTATTGATTTACTTTTTAATACGTTGATGGGTTTTAGCTTTTTGTTTTTGGTTAGCTTGCTTTTTATTAATCCAAAAGCAGATAAAGCCAGCGTTGAAAAACAAGCAGAATATATTATTACTGCCACATGGCCACCCCATTTATCAGATGATATTGATTTGTGGATGCGTTCACCTACGGGGCATACCGTGTCTTATTTAGCTAAAGAAGTAGGCTGGTTGAATTTAGAACGAGATGACCGTGGTGAATTGAATGATGCGTTAGTGATTGATGGTAAGAAAGAAATTCACCCCTTGAATCAAGAAATAATTACGATTCGAAAACGTCATGTTGGTGAATATATTGTTAATCTTTACTATTATAAATCCAGTTCCAATGAGCCTGTACCCGTGGATATTCGGGTGGATAGAATCAATCCTAAATACGAAATTGTATATCGCAAAACCTTACAACTAAAAACCCAAGATCAAGAACTTACCGCTGT
Source organism: uncultured Cocleimonas sp. (assembly GCA_964569685.1). Taxonomy (GTDB): domain Bacteria; phylum Pseudomonadota; class Gammaproteobacteria; order Thiotrichales; family Thiotrichaceae; genus Cocleimonas. Next base: position 4,147 of record CAZMWD010000174.1, read on the forward strand.
ACGTTTTAGCATTAAAGAAGATGGCAGTGTACACAATATTAGTCAGCTACCTGCCGCTTTAACACCGTATTCACTGGACGATATTCCCTCGCTTTTACCGGATGCCATGTGGGGCAAAGAACCAGGTAAAGATCAAGGTAAATCGAAATGAATAATGCCTTATTATTGATGAGTATAAGTTATGTTTTATTAGCCGTATTTGTCATTTGGAGTATCTTTGGCAAACGGTTCTCGACACCCCAAAAATTATTCATCAGCTTGTTATTGCCCTTGGTTTATTATTTACATTGGATAGGTCTACAAAATACCAAAGGCTGGCCATCGGATCAAACTCTACCAACCAAGTTTGAATTAATCAGTGCCGATATTGTAGAACCGAATCAGTTTAAAAAAATAAAAGGCAATATACACTTATGGATTCGACCCGATGATACCGGATCACCCAGATCCTATATTTTACCCTACACCCGTGACTTGCATAAACGATTGTTTGAAGCCAGAGAACGGATTCAACAGGGAAAGGCGCAACTCGGAATGCTTTATGATAGTGGCTCTAGAGAAAGTGGTGCCAGTATTGGAGGTGGCATGAAACTGGGGTTTAAAAATGCACCGAGAAGGCGGTTACCACCAAAGTAGGAAGCCATTGCTTGGATACATTAAAAGATCATATCGGATCACGAAACGAGTTCATAGTGTAAATTTAGTACCCTCTAGATCCAATAAAAAACCACGTTCTTATAATGTGGTTTTTTATTGCCATCATTTTTTGCTTTTATAAATTGTCCCAAAAGTATTTTCATATCAATGAGTAATGACTTAAAGTCCTCACAAATTCTCTAAACTTTAACGTATTTATTTTATCACGAAGGAACGAAGGAACATGAAGAAGGAAGTTCTTTATCTTTTTGTAGATTAGATTCTCTACATAGTGTCATTACTTTGGGATAATTAATAGTATCCTCAGATACTCTCTGCATAACCTCTCTAATTCTGTATTACAGCATTTTTTTACCATGAAGTAACTGTGTTCAAAATCAACACATTTTTGCATAATTTGGGT
>CAZMWD010000175.1:0-5184 GCA_964569685.1 uncultured Cocleimonas sp.
AACTTGCTAATAACCCGTTCACTAAAGTATAAACTCTGCAAGCAGTCGCTAAATTGGCTTCATTACCCGCCTCAATCAGTGAAATTTCAACCGATTTTTCTTTTGCCACTGAGTTATGCTGAGGTCTCATATTATTTGTTTTCTCCTGCACGGGAATGCGAAATTGCCTTACTTAATAATATAACCGGAATAATACCCACTAAGACAATCATCAATGCGGGTGTCGCTGCATCTGCCAAGCGTTCATCTGCTGCTAACTCATGCGCACGCACGGCGAGTGTATTGAAATTAAAGGGGCGTAAAATTAAGGTCGCTGGGAGCTCTTTTAACACATCAACAAATACTAACAGCATTGCGGTTAAAACTGTGCCTCGCATCAAGGGTAAATGAATTTTTCGTAAAACAGCCAGTGGCGATAACCCCATGGAACGTGCGGCATCATCCATTGTTGGCTTAATTTTACCTAAACCCGCCTCAATCGTATTCACCGATACGGCTAAAAATCGTACAGTATAGGCAAATAATAATGCGAACACCGTACCAGAAAAGACCAAGCCAATGGATAGGTTGAACGTTGCTCGCGTCCAATCATTCAGTACATTATCAATAAAAGCAAAAGGCACCATAACACCAACAGCAATCACGGTACCGGGTACGGCATAGCCCAAAGAGGCAACATTAACACCTGCGCGAATCAATGGTTTAGGGTACAAGCGTTTTCCATACGCCAATAGCAACGCAATTGAAACGGCAATGAGTGATGCGCTTATCGCCAACAACATCGTATTTAAGGTTAAACTTAAAAAAGAGGCATCTAGCGTTTCTTCTGCCGTTGTAAATACCCACCACAGTAATTGCAACGCGGGTAATATAAAGCCAAAAAACACGGGTAACAAGCAAGCCAACCATGCAAAAAAAGCGCGCTTACCTTGCAGTTTAAAACGTTTAATCCTCGCGTGTTTTTGTGAGGTGTTATGATACTTCGAACGCTTACGCGACCAGCGCTCTAGTAAAATCAATGCAAACACAAAAAACAACAGCATCACTGAAAGTTGCGATGCGGTCGTGCCGTCCCCTACTCCAAACCAAGTGCGAAAGATGCCCGTTGTAAACGTGCTAATACCAAAATATTGTACCGTGCCAAAATCAGCCAAGGTTTCCATTAATGCCAACGACAAACCGGTAATAATGGCAGGGCGTGCCAACGGCAAAGCCACACGATAAAACGCATTAAAAGGTGAGCTACCCAAAGTACGACTCGCTTCTAGTGCGCACACTGATTGTTCTAGAAAAGCGGCACGTGCCAACATATAAACATAGGGGTACAGCACCAAAGACAACATCACAATCGCCCCACTCAGTGAACGAATCTCAGGAAACCAGTAGTCTTGATGCCCCCAACCCGTCCAATCACGCAACTGCGTTTGCACAGGGCCTGCAAAATCCAGTAGACCTGTGTAAGTGTAAGCAATAATATACGCAGGCATTGCCAATGGCAGTAATAATATCCACGAAAATAAGCGACGATGAGGAAACTCGCACATGCTGGTCAGCCAAGCCGTAATCACCCCCATAGTCAGCACGCCAATACTAACGCCCAGCATCAACAGTATCGAATTAACAATATATTCTGTGAGTAAAAATTCTTTAAGGTGTTGCCAGTTTTCATTAAACGGCTGAAAGATCGCACTACCCACCACCAAAACGGGCAGTGACATCAACAATGCGATAGCAACCGTTATGATGACCCAACGATTGGGCATTCTTAGTTTAAAAAGACTCGATTTATAATTATCAGCAAGAATGTGTGATTTCATTGAAAAACCAAGTATAAAAAAGCCCCGTAAATACGGGGCATTTATAATAACTTATTTGCGAACAATAAACATTATCATTCATTTATATGAATTGCCCCAAAAGTATTTTCATATAATGAGTAATGAACTTAAGTCCTCAGATACTCTCTGCATAACCTCTCTAACTCTGTATTACAGCATTTTTTACCATGAAGCGCATGAAGACCATGAAGGGGTTTATCTTTTCTTCAAGATCTTCATGCGCTTCATGGTAGAGTCTTCTCTTTTTAGTAGGATGAAACCTTACGACATAAAGGTGATAATACTTATCGAAGAAGAACTAATACCAAAATGTACTGATTTTCAGTGCTAAGTTATGCAAGTCTATGAAAATACTTTTGGACGATTAATAAATTATCGCCAGCCCGCTCGATCCATTAACTTTACAGCATCGGCATTTAAATCACCTAATTTAGAAAGATTCAATTCATCTGCTTTAAACTTACCCCAACCCGTTAATGTATCACTCCATTTCGTACCCGCTAATACAGGGTATTCGTGATTAACACTGGCGTACCATTCTTGTGATTCTTTACTGACTAAAAACTCCATCAACTTTAGTGCATTTTCTTTATTTTTTGATGATTTTGTCATGCCGATGCCACTCACATTTACATGTGATCCACGATCAGCTTGATTCGGCCAAAATATCGCCATCGCATCTGCCGCTTTCTTTTGTGCTTCATCTTTGCCATGAATCATGGCACCCAAGTAATAGGTATTAGCAATCGCAATATCACACTGCCCCGCCGCTGCCGCTTTTATTTGATCGCGATCGCCACCCTTAGGAGGACGTGCAAAGTTAGCAACCAATTTATTTGCCCAAGTTTCTGTTTTCTCTTCCCCAATATTAGCAATCATAGAAGCCACTAAAGACTGATTATAAATATTTCCCGAACCACGAATACAAATACGCTTTTTCCATTTATCATCCGCTAGTGCTTCATAGGTAGACAACTCTTCTGGCTTCACCTTCCCTTTCACGTACATAATAGGGCGAGCGCGTAACGATAAACCAAACCACATAGCGTCTTTATCCCTTAGATAATATGGAATCGCTTTATTAAGTACATCCGACTTTACTTCCTGTAAAACACCCGCTGATTTTGCACGATACAAACGACCCGCATCCACCGTAATAAACAAGTCTGCTGGGCTGTTTTCCCCTTCAAGCTCCAAGCGTTTTAATAATGCATCCGCTTTTCCAGTGATCAGGTTAACCTTAATATTGGTAGATTCTGTAAACTTATCAAGCAACGGTTTTATTAATTTTTCTTTACGTGCTGAATAAAGATTGACCTCTTCTTCGGCAAATACAGTTGAGGCAGCAAATAATAGACTGACCACCATAATAATGAGTAGGAATGGAATCAGTAATGAATTGAGTTTTAAAGACATAAATTTCTCTGTATTGGTTTCTATGAAGTTTCACACTATTAACATATAGATAATGAGAACTATTATTAGTTCATGGAAGATCATAAGCAAATGATAATAAGCTGTCAATAATAATTAATTACAGGCGTCCATTCCCTGCAATCATGAGTCGCTGTACTCATCAAACCTAACTTGTTGGAATACTAGATTATAGGTTTTTATCTGATTCGTTATGTTTCAAGCCAAGAACATAATAGGTAAGCCCCAACGCTAAAACAACTGCTCCTGTCGCATAAATATATTGGGGTGATATTTCGTCAAAGTCCATAATGATGACTTTTCGTGAAATTGCCATAAGTGCTGTTGCTATAACCAGTCTCAATGGAAAAACATCCGTTCGAATATACATAACAATATTTTGGTAAATTTCTATCGCAATCAATACCGCAAGGAACGCCGCAAAAGCTTTTAAAATATCACTAATAGTTAACAACAAAAACGGGGGTGACATCAGCTTCTGATAAATAACATAAATAACATCAGCAACACCCCAAAATATAACTAAAACCATTAAAACAGCCAATATCTTAACGGCTATTTTAATCGCCGAGTTTAGAAAAGCGAGTAAACGGTCATCATGCTCGGTAGGGAGTTCATCATGTTTATTCATATTTATTGTTACCATATTATGCTAAAAAACGCTTAGGACTCAGGATTAAATAAGGTGCGGAACTTAACGCAGAATTTTTGTTTCAGATTGGATGATCTAAATAGGCGCATAGTCATTCTATGCAACGATTTTAGATCATTCAAGCTGGGGCAAAAAGGCAAGTTAAGTTCCGTAAGTTATTTACTCCTGAGTCCTTAGCATAACATGCCAATACTATTACTATTTAGTGAGTGATCTAGTACATCAAGCTGATTCATGTACTCATGCAACAAATGAAGACTCCCTGTATTACCCCTTAGATTGACTCAAAACAAATAGATCGTAAAAGCCGATGTATCTATATTAAAAGAACGTCTTTTACTGTTCTATCACGCATTGTAAAGTGGCTTCATCGAAATAAAGCTTTATAAGCTAATTAATACAAAGGTGAAATATGAATGCTGTAAGTTGTAATGACATTGATCAAACAGAGCACACTAATATAACCTTGCTTGATGTGCGTACGCCAGATGAATTTAAGCAGGGTAGTTTACCAAATGCAAAAAATATTCCTTTGGATAAATTACAAGATGTGGCGCTTGCACAACTGGATATACAAGAGACACTTTGGGTTTATTGTTATATCGGTGGGCGTGCAGTAAGTGCAGAAAAAATACTGGTTGATCTTGGCTTTACCAATGTCAGTAATATTGGAGGTACGACATATTACCAACATTGCCACACCTTTGAAGAAAGTCCATCCGTTCAAAACATAACGTCATTAGACAGGAGTAATACGATGAAAATGGAACAATTATTTGATGCCGCAACAGGCACATACAGCTATTTACTTTGGGATGAAAAAACGCGACAGGCCGCACTCATTGACTCGGTATTAGAACAGTTAGAACGCGATACCAAGTTAATTAAACAACTGGATCTTGAGTTAAAGTACACATTAGAAACACATGTACATGCTGATCATGTTACCGCATCTGGCTTATTGCGAAAGGAGTTCGGCAGTGAGGTGATGGTACACGAAAGTAGCGGTCTAAGCTGCGCTGATAAATTCTTGGCAGATGATGATACCTTGTCGTTAGGCGATGAAAAGATTTATGTCATGTATACGCCTGGGCATACTGATACCTGTGTGAGTTTTCATATTGATGGTGCTGTTTTCACTGGAGATTCTTTATTAATTGATGGGTGTGGACGTACTGACTTTCAAGCAGGAGACCCAAAAAAGCTGTATCACTCCATCACTGAAAAGCTTTTTGCACTGGATGATGAGACCCTTGTTTA
>CAZMWD010000176.1:0-5173 GCA_964569685.1 uncultured Cocleimonas sp.
ATTTTTTAGCGTTAGAAAAAGAAGCAAAATCATTTAATGGAGAGGTGAGAGAAGCAAGGCAAGGCGATACTTTAACGCAACGTGCCGTATTATCACCCGATACATTAACAAGCTACCCGGCAATGAAACAGTTACTGGCAAATAAACAATTAAAATCGCTCTCGCATTTTACTGCCGGGCATTTAAGAGCACCGTTATTTTATTTGGAAAATGTGAAGAATAAATATGCAACAGGTGCAGCCGACCCACAAAAAACACTTCATTCCGATACCTTTCATCCTACTATGAAATGCTGGTTTTTTGTTGATGATGTCGCAGAGGAAGCAGGGGCGTTCAATTATGTACCAGAATCAAATAGGTTAAGCTGGAAGCGCATAAAATGGCAATATCGCATGAGTATAAATGCCAGCAATGCCGACAACCAATACCACGCCAGAGGTTCTACCCGCTATACATCGGCAGATTTAAAAGAATTAGATTTACCAGAACCAAAAGCGTTTGCTGTAAAAAAGAACACATTAGTAATCGCCAATACATTTGGTATTCATCGACGTGGCGATAGCCTTGAAAAAAGTACTCGCCTTGCGATATGGGGCGATAGCCGTACTAATCCATTTTTACCGTTTCCTGGGTTAGGTGGTAAGTTTATCAACGATTTACAATACTATTTTTTAGATTTGTACCGTAAGGATACTGACAAAAAAGCAATAGCCAGAGGAGCAACGCCACCTTGGAAAGTAATTGATGAATCTATTAATAAATCATAGTCTCTTTAATTAAGAAGGAAGATCCTGATTAAGGCTTTTATGTTTTTATAAAGTCCTCACCATTCACTTTTGGGTTTACTATCCCATATCCACCGGTTAAAACCTCTGGATTAGTGATCCCATGAATGGCATAAATGGTAGAGGCAACAGACAAAGGGTCACATTCATAACTGCCTGTTTTTGGCTTTAACCAAACACGACCGCTTTTAGGCTTACCCGCATTATCAACAACTGTTTCTCCGATAATGGCTTTTTTCCCACCCACATGATTAAAGTAATCTGTTCCGCCTAAGATATAGAGGTTTTGTAGGTTTCCATGATCCCAACCAAATGAGTTATTCAAGTTAACATTTCGTCCAAATTCACCATAAACGATAATACTAATTTTATTTTTCTTATTAATACCGTCAAGATGCCTCATACCTGCTTCGAGTGCCTGAAACAAGTTTTGCATCCGGCGAGTATAACTGACTTTACAAAAAGAATGATCATCCCAGCCACCTAAGCTACCTGTGCCGATGGTGATAGTGCGCGTTGTATCACTGGAATCTAAAAGTTCAATGGAGGTTGCCAGTGTTTGATGAAACCTATCGTTGATATAACCATAGGTTGCTATGTTTTTATCATTGCCATTGCCATCATCTCTTTCATCTGCGACACCTTTTATTTTTGCTGCTAACACTTCTTTATTTGTCAAAAAATCATTCATAGAAGTGTTCGTATTAGTGCTTTTTGCTTGCGCATCAAATAGAGCATTTAAGGCGGGAAGATTATTATTATAGTCAGTGTCTTCTTTTTCTGCTCGGGAATAAAAGAGACTAGATGACATACTTAGCTCAAAAGGATTGCGTAGTTTATAATCCAGTGAAACGGGTTTAACGCCACTGTTTGGGTTACCTGCAAAAAAGTGGCTTTCACCTGCCAATGTCATAAAGGGAAGTTTCGTTGGATTATATTTGTTATTGTTCTCCATTACTCTGGAGAGCGTTGTCATTATCCCTGCTTTATTTATATCAAAGTGCCCTCTCATATTCTGCATGGTGCAAAGACCGTGTGCCCTGTTTGAAACACGCTCTCTTTCGGGTGAATAACAGGTTCTAATGAGTGTCATTTCTTTATTGTCCAGCATGTTTTTCATGCTTTCACCACCGGCTTCTTTCCATAAATCATAGCCATCGATATTAGAAAGATAGTTAGAACGGAAATGAGAAAAATAATCCTGTTGCGATGATTCGTTTATTTCATCAATATTAGACAAATTTCCTGAAAGTGCTGAAGGCCCGCCGTTAAGGAATATAACGATAGTTTGATGCTTTTTATCAAACGTTGCCGCATTGAATTCAACATTAGATAATTCATTCGCCATTGTATAATTCGGTAACAATGCAGATGTAGCTGCAGCTATAGATAATTTTAAAAAGTCGCGTCGTTGCATTATTCTGTTACCTCTTTAAAGAAAAACAATTCATCGAGTCGTGATATGTATTCAAATACAATGTACTGCATATAATACCGACCTGTGTAACGGATATAAGCTTGTTTATCTTTATCATCGTTTAAATAAGTTAATTGTTTACCAAACCATTGCGGTGTTGGCTTGTTTAGATGATCTAAGAACATCGTTAATTCTTCATTACTTGCATTGCGATTAAGCACACTATTGAATAAGTAGTTAATATAATTAGTTTGTGTTTGTTCGGGATTATCTTCGACTACTTGGTATTTATCGGCAGACATAAAGTGTTTAGCACTAATACCAGTACGGTAACCATGTTTATAATTACTCATAAAATAATCACTATTATGCGTAGCATCGACTTTACTCGGATCCCAGCTTAAAGCGGTATCTCTTGATCGCATTCTAAAAATACGCTTTGTCAGGTAGCTCTGATAAGTAGCAAATGAAATATCATCCAAAGGAATACGATTTAATTTGCCCAATTTATAACGTAATGATGCTTGCCCCATTTTCTTCATTTCATTATTTAAACTATTAAATGTATTGTGGTTTGAATTAAAAGAGAATTTTTTCATCAAAGGAAATACGTTTTCTTCAATACTTCTGGGGCGAGCCGTATGCAATAGGTATTCTGTCGAAAACACAATTTGCGATAAAATATCTGACCATGTTTCTGGCTTGCTAGAAACAATTTTATTGATAATTTCTATTTTCTTAGCCTTATTACTGCTTGTGAACATAAAGTTGACTAAGCGCGTGGTGATACCTTTAGTAAAGGCTTTAGAGTTTACCAAGGCAGCATAAAAATCTACCCCCGTTGTAAATGACATATCGCCCATTAAGTTTAATGGTTCGGTATTTTTATCTAAACCTACAACTAATGTGTCACCTAGTTTACTCAAATACCAATTTTTTAAGGCTTGTGCTGCAATGGGCACATCGGCATCATTTCCATTCAGCGCATATATTTCTAACATTTCACGCCCATTATCTTCAGGGCTCCTAAAACGTCGCCAATTTTCGTTACTTTGCATATGCTCAAATGTTGCATAACGCATACCATGTTGCTTGCTTTGAGAATCATACAATCGATTGTAAACGCCGTATGAATCAGGCTCTGATACGGTATCTAGTTCTGCGGCTGGGGAAAAAAGAATGGTTTGAGTTAAAATATAGCTAATCCAATGATCATAATAATGCTTGTCTAGTTTCGACATTTCATAAAAACGTGACAGTATTAACACATCAGGGCGGGAATCACTTTGATAGTACCGCTGTGCATCATGAATACGACTATTCACTTCGGACATATTATTAGATGAAACTAATAATTGATTTTGAATGCCGGAAATAAAGTTTCCAGATTCGATTTTACTTTTTAATTCATGTTGCGGATAAGCAAAGAACAAGGAGGCTAATAATTTATCTGCAGCCTTATATTTATTTGCCGTACTTAATGCGTTAAAACGGCTGTCACTAATTTGTGCCAATTTGTATTGATCAAATGATTTATTGGCAACGTAAATAGGAACATTGTTGTCTTCTTGGGTATATCGACTATCTTTTATGGTCACTACAACTGTTTTAGTCGCTGTTACGCCTTTATTGTCCGTTACGATAATGGAAAAAGTTTGTTGAGCAATTTCATGTGGTGCTGCTATCGTAAGCAGTGCTTTATTTCCTACAACGTTTCCAACTGTATTTTTCCAAGCATAAGTAGTAATTTTGCCATCATCTGTTGCTTCGGCAAAAAGCTCTAACACTTGGTTATCATAAATAGTTTTCGTGGGACTAATAGTAATAACAGGAGTTGCATTAGCCTCTGGATTAATCGTGACAGTAACGGTCTTAGTGGTACTTTGGTTTTCATCATCAGTTACCGTAATACTAAATTCTCTTGTGCCTACTTGATGAGGTGCCTTAATACTTAACAGCGCCTTACTACCCACATCATTACTTTCATTATCTTGCCAACTATAGGAAGTAATTTCACCATCATCCGTAGCTTCTGCAAACAGAATTAAATCTTGATTCTCATTAATTGTTTTGGTGCTAGTGATAGTCACAATAGGGGCATCATCAGGTCGAACACTGATAGTCACTTTTACGACTTTAGTCGTTTTTTGACCGTTATCATCCGTAACGATAATCGAATAATTGAATACGCCCGCATTATGTGGTGCATTAATGGTAAGTAATGCTTTATCACCTACTTTTTTACCGTCTTGATCTTTCCAGTTATAGGAAATAATTTCTCCATCATCTGTAGCCTCTGCAAATAAGATCAAGTCTTGATCATTATTAATTATTTTTGTACTTTCGATAAAAATAACAGGTGCATTATCAGGTCGTTCACTGATAGTAACTCTCACTGTTTTAGTTGTAGCCAGTCCTTTGTTGTCCGTTACAGTAATCGCATAGTCATACACACCAGTATTGTGTGGCGCATTAATGGTAAGCAATGCTTTATCCCCGACAGCATTTCCATTTTCATCTTTCCACAAAAAAGTACTCACTCGATTATCATCCGTTGCTTCTGCAAAAAGCACTAAGTTTTGATCATCGAAAATGACTTTAGTATTATTTATAACAACAACGGGAGCTTTATCTGGTTTTTCAGCAGGGCTTGAGTCGCCACCACATGCAGTAATGATGAGAATAAGCGTACTCAAAAGGAGTATTTTGATAGTTTTTAACACGATTGTTACCTTCAGAATTATAATTCTTATTAGAAGCGGGTTTGTTTTTAGTATCACTACAAAAAGCGAGTGAAGTTGTATTTATAATTATTAGTATTTGGCTATGATCATCTATTGAGCGTTTATTAGCAAAAGTTTGCGATTAACGGTTAAGCATTCGTTAAGGTTGATTTTTAGTGAGCTTACCATTTCAGTGTTTTTCTGAAATGGATAACTCAATTATGCAAAAGCTTAGACCTAGCTCGCCT
>CAZMWD010000177.1:0-5139 GCA_964569685.1 uncultured Cocleimonas sp.
AGGCGGGTTTTATGGGTGAATACCTATCTTATTTACGCAGTATGATGTTATTTAAACCCCTCTTTGCAAGAGGGTGTCGCAAAAGGCTCATTGTAGGTTGGCGCTGAGTTTGCGAAGCCCAACAAACGGTATCACGTTGGGCTTCGTTCCTCAGCACTCACCTACAGTATTTATCTTTTACAACACCCTCTTTGCAAAGAGGGGTAGGGGGAGATTTATAGTCTTGTGTACTTAGTTACAGTGCATTTAACTCATCAATCACCGCTTGTAGATGGCTGGTTGCCTCTTTTGCAACGGCTTCTACAACGTCATTTCTTTCTAGGCCTAATACGCTTTCAGGTGCCATAAAATGGAAGTGGGTCTTGCCGCCTTCTTCACGCACTACAATTGTACAGGGTAGTAATGCACCGGCTTCTGGTACTGCTTCAATTATTTTCTTTGCCATGCCGGGGTTGCATGCGCCTAAAATTCGGTAGGGTGTAATATCTTCGCCGAGTTTGTTTTTAATGGTGGCTTGTACATCAATATCACTGACGATTCCTAATTTGTGATTCATGCAGGTTGATTTTAATGTTTCGATGGCTTGGTCTATGTTTTGGTCGATGCTGGTGTTAAGTGTGTAGGACATGGTGTTTATCTCTGCTGATGTAAAAGTACAGGATAATACGTTTTTAGCAGGGAGGCTACATTGATGTTTTTAAATAGGTGTCTTTGGTGATTTATTGAGTCGTGATCGTGATGGTAACGGTGTCACTGTATGTTCCGGTTTGAATCAGTGCCGAGGGCGCAAGGTTTCCCCAGACTATTTGTGTGGGTGAAAATTGGATGATGCTGGGTGTTAAGTTACAGGGTAGTGATAGGTTTGGATTATTGGTTTCACTAAATTCTTGAGATTCGTAGATGACTTTGTATTTTGTTAGGCTACTTGCGCTCACCGTATGTAATAAGTCAAAATTATTAAGTGTGCTCATACTGAGATCACAATTGCCTTGCATATTTGATTCTAAACCTAATGTGCCTAAATCGACAATGTTAGGGAAAATCCAGTTGGCTATATCATTATTAGAATACGTGTTGGAACTGCCTGCAGCACTACCTACAATTTTCACGTATTCATCATGGGTGACTTGAATACCTATTTGCGTGCTTTCAGTCGCGGCATAGGCACAGGTTAGTGTCGTTGACAGTGTTAAAATTAGCAGAATGGGGGCGGGTATTTTCATTTTTATTATTGTTGTTTTGTGTCTATTTTTATAGGTTGATAACAGGGGTAAATTCAAGCCTTAGTATCGAATAATTTTGCTGAACCTTAGCTTAACCAAGGCTGAATTTAACGACAGCTTATCTGAGACTTAACTTATGATGGGCATAAGTTTTAGTTTTTTGGTTATTTAACTATTTGATTTTTAAGGTAATGAAATGCCTTTATTACGAAGCATCTCTGATAGGCGAATTAAAGGCAAGCCGATTAGTGCTGTTGGATCATCACCTTGTAAGCGTTTGAAAAGAGTTGTACCAAGACCTTCGGATTTAAAACTACCGGCACAAAAATAGGGTTCTTCTGCACGTAAATAAGATTCAATTTCTTGTGCGGTTAGCTCTCTGAAATCAACATGAAAAGGCACAAGATCTAATTGATACGAATCATCGTTAGTGTCGTATAAACATAAACCCGTTAAAAAACTGACGCGTTGCCCCGAGCTTTCGGTGAGTTGCTTTACCGCATTTTCATGGTTGCCCGGTTTGCCGCGAATTATCCCTTTAAGTACAGAACATTGATCAGAAGAAATAATTAATGCGTGTTTGTCTGATGTTTTTTCTGCTACCGCTTGGGCTTTTTCGAGTGATAAACGTAATACGTAATCTTCGGGAGATTCGTTCTTTAAGGGGGTTTCATCAATTTCTGGCTTATCGACACTAAAGGGTAGCTTAAAACGTTCGAGTAATTCTTTTCTGAAAGGGGAAGTAGAGCCTAGTATTAAGGTTTGCATTGGTGTGATTTTGATATAATGAAGAAACGGGTCGAAGATTGTACCTAATAATGACTAAGGCAGACAAGCCGTAATCATGCGAAAGACTTATTTTTAAAGGCGAAATTATTAAAATAAGGCTTTACATAGTAGGCTTTAGTTTTTACAATTCCGCTCTTGTGTTAATGATGGCGTGAATGAGCGTAACGAGCATGAAATACCAGCGTTTACCACGTGAGATTGACCCCTATCGTTTAGTCGAACAGGGTCGAGAGCTGATAGGGCGTTTACCGATTAGCGATTTTTCGCGTTTGCAAGACATGCTTTTTTACAAAACAGCATCGGATCGCAAAGGTGATAAAGGCGCGATTAACGTCAGTTTGATTTTTGATCGCACTGAAACAGGCTTGCCAATGGTAAAAGGCAAGATTGAATGTGATCTTGATTTGCATTGTCAACGGTGTTTAAACGCCGTTAATATGCCATTTGAAACGGAACTGGCGGTTGTTTTTGTCAGCACCGATGTTCAGGCAGAAACCTTACAAGAAGGTTTCGATACGTGGTTAGTAGAAGATAATAACTTGTTTTTACAAGACTTTATCGAAGATGAAATATTGTTAGCCTTGCCTGTTGTGTCGTCACACGAGCAATGCCAACCCGCACGTGAATTGATTGAAGCATTGCCAGAAGATGTGGTTGGTAAGACTGAAGATTCACAAGAAAATACGGAAAAAGAAAATCCTTTTGACGTATTAAAAGATTTAAAATTGAAACAGTAAGATTTTTACTGATTAAAGAATCATAATTTAAAGAAAATATAACGGAGAAATCCCATGGCAGTTCCAAAGAGTAAAATTACACGTTCAAGACGTGGTCAGCGTCGTTCACACGACTCGATTGCAGCACCTACATTATCAGTAGATGCAGTTTCAGGGGAGACTCACATTCGTCATCAGATGACACCCGATGGGTTTTATCGTGGTCGTCAAGTGATTGTACCGACTGATGTGTACGAAGATGAAGATGATGATGAGTAAATTGTTACGTTTTGATTTATAACATGAGTAGTATAGTAAAATCGCGGGTTTATCCCGCGATTTTTGTTAATAGAGTTTGCGACTATGAGTTCTTTGCCTGATTCTTTATATAGTATTGCGCTTGACACCATGAGTGGCGATAATGGCTTGCAAGCCGTTGTGCCTGCATCGCTCGACTCGTTAGACACACACCCTGATATTCGCCTCATTCTAGTGGGTGATGAACAACAATTAAAACAAGAACTAGCGACTTATCAAGGTAAACACAAACAGGCATCGAGTGAACGTTTAAGCATTCAACATGCATCCCAAGTGGTGTTGATGGATGATAAACCCGCGCTGGCGTTGCGTGGTAAAAAAGATTCTTCAATGCGCGTTGCCATTAATCTAGTCAAAAGTGGCGAAGCAGATGCGACCGTTAGTGCAGGCAATACAGGCGCATTAATGTCTACTGGTCGTTTTGTGTTGCGTATGTTGCCGGGGATAGATCGCCCTGCGATTTGTACCGCGATTCCTGCTACTCAAGGGCATACCTATATGCTGGATTTGGGTGCTAATATAGATTCATCTGCCGAGCATTTATATCAATTTGCAGTGATGGGAACAGAGCTAGCGCGCGCGATTGATGGCAATCAAAATCCGCGCTTAGGTTTGCTTAATATCGGTCAAGAAGACATGAAAGGTAATGAGCAAGTGCAGGCAGCGCATGAGCTAATTAGTGGTGGAGATTTCAATTATATTGGCTTTGTAGAAGGGGATGATATTTTTCACGGCGATGTTGATGTGATCGTTTGTGATGGTTTTGTGGGGAATGTAGCCTTAAAAAGTTCGGAAGGTGTAGCGAAGATGCTATCTCAAGAGCTAAAAAATGGTTACACTAAGAATCTGTTTACAAAGCTGGCTGCACTCATATCCCTCCCTGTTCTCAAGGCTTTTCGACATCGTTTTGATCATAGACGTTATAATGGTGCTAGTTTACTGGGCTTAAAAGGTATTGTGATTAAAAGCCACGGGAGTGCCGATCGTTTAGCATTTGCCAATGCGATTAATATTGCACGCAAAGTGGTTATTGAAAAAGTACCAGAAAAAATCGAACATCATCTTGAGAAGCTGGTGTCAAACTGATGGAAAACAAATGAGTACAGAAATATTTTCACGCATCACCGGAACAGGTAGCTACCTACCTGAAAAAATTCTGACGAACCACGATTTAGAAAAAATGGTGGATACCTCGGATGAGTGGATTATTGAACGTACTGGAATAAAAAAACGCCACATTGCAGAAGAGAATCAATCCACCTGTGATTTGGCGACTGTGGCGGCACAAAATGCTTTAGAAATGTCGGGTAAATCCCCCGAAGACATTGATCTTATTGTATTCGCAACGACCACACCTGATCTTATTTTCCCCAGCACCGCTTGTTTATTACAAAAAAAATTAGGTATTAAAGTGGGCGCAACTGCATTTGATGTTCAAGCTGTTTGTACTGGTTTTGTATATGCGCTGGGCATTGCTGATAAATTTATAAAAAGTGGTTCTCACAAATGCGCACTGGTTATCGGTGCAGAAACATTATCAAATATCATTGATTGGACCGATCGTTCGACCTGTATTATATTTGCAGATGGCGCTGGGGCAGTGGTGTTAGAAGCCAGTGAAGAAGCGGGAATTTTATCGACACATCTACATGCCGATGGTAATTACGAAGAGTTATTAAAAACCGAAGCGGGCATTTCTAAAAATAAAGCCTTACTTCATTCGGGCGGTGCGTTTGTAAAAATGCGCGGTAATGAAGTGTTTAAAATGGCAGTTAATACCTTAGGGCGTATTGTTGATGAAACCTTGGCGCATAATAATTTAGAAAAAACTGATATTGATTGGCTGGTGCCACATCAAGCTAATATTCGGATTATAAAAGCCACGGCTAAAAAATTAAAAATGTCGATGGATCATGTGGTAGTCACGGTTGATCAACACGGCAATACATCGGCAGCATCTATTCCGTTAGCGTTAGATACGGCAGTCAGAGACGGTCGAATTAAGCGCGGTGAAACCTTGTTATTAGAAGGCTTTGGTGGTGGATTTACATGGGGATCGGCGTTAATTAAATTTTAAAATTTCCTGCTCCTAG
>CAZMWD010000178.1:0-2106 GCA_964569685.1 uncultured Cocleimonas sp.
AATTAAACACAAGCGATGCTGATTTCTGGTCAAAACTAGATGGTTTGCTCGCGTGGGATAGCGTTTCTGATCAAACCATATTTGATACCGTCAATGGTATTTTAGCCGATGTGAAATCTCGCGGCGATGAAGCAGTGGTGGAATACACCAATAAATTTGATGCGATGGATGTCGCAGATATGCAGGCTTTGGAAATTTCAGCAGAGCGAATTCAACAAGCGGTTAAACGTATTTCTACAGAACAAAAAGAGGCATTACAACAGGCAGCAGATCGCGTAAAAAGCTATGCCGAGCATCAAAAAATGGATTCTTGGAGCTATACCGAAGCCGATGGCACGGTATTGGGTCAACAGGTCACTGCGCTTGACCGTGTTGGTTTGTATGTGCCGGGTGGAAAAGCAGCTTATCCATCATCTGTTTTAATGAATGCGATTCCTGCAAAAGTAGCAGGTGTGCCTGAACTCATTATGGTTGTGCCAACGCCTAAGGGTGAAATAAACGATTTAGTGTTAGCGGCAGCAGCCATTTCTAATGTGGATCGCATCTTTTCAATCGGTGGTGCGCAGGCAGTAGCGGCGCTCGCTTATGGCACGGATACGATTCCGCAGGTTGATAAAATTGTCGGCCCCGGAAACATCTATGTGGCAACCGCTAAACGGATGGTCTTTGGTACAGTCGGTATTGATATGATCGCAGGGCCTTCTGAGATTTTAGTGGTGTGCGATGGTAAAACTGATCCTGATTGGATTGCGATGGATTTGTTTTCACAAGCAGAACATGATGAAGATGCACAGTCTATTTTGGTTTCTCCAGATAAAGAATTTATTAAAAAAGTACTGCAAAGCATTGATAAATTAATAAAAGAGATGCCGCGTGCTGAGATTATTAAAAAATCACTAGAAGGCAGAGGCGTTATTATTCAAGCATCTGATATGGATGATGCGATTCAAATTGCTAATTATATTGCGCCCGAACATTTAGAGTTGTCGGTTGATAATGCCGAAGAGCTTGCTAAACAGATTCGTCATGCCGGTGCTATTTTCATGGGTCGTTATACGGCAGAGGCGGTAGGTGATTATTGCGCGGGACCGAATCATGTGTTGCCGACTTCACGTACCGCACGTTTCTCATCGCCCTTAGGTGTTTATGATTTTCAAAAACGATCATCGTTAATTGGCTGTTCGGCAGAGGGCGCATCACGTTTAGGTAAAATTGCATCTGTGTTGGCGCATGGGGAAGGTTTGACGGCGCATGCGCGTTCGGCTGAGTATCGGATAAAAGACTAATTACCACAGAGGACACAGAGAAAATATAAAATTAGAGACATTAAGTTTTTCTCTGTACGCTCTGTGTCCTCTGTGGCTCAATAACATAGTTGGAAGCTTATGGAATCACTGAAAGAAATAACAAATTATATCAATAGCTTGCTAAAGATTGATCAGTTTAAGGATTATGGACCAAATGGTTTACAAGTTGAGGGTAAAGATTCCATACAAAAGATCATCACGGGCGTTTCTGCCACACACGCTTTTATCGAAGCGGCGATTGATCAACAAGCCGATGCAATCTTAGTGCATCACGGCTGGTTCTGGAAAAATGAAGATCCGCGCATAGTCGGCATTAAATACCGCCGTTTAAAATTACTCATGAAACACGATATAAGTCTACTTGGCTATCATCTACCTTTGGATGCGCACCCCGCATTAGGTAATAACGCGCAATTAGCAAAGCTGTTTGGTTTTAGCATGGACGATGTAATGGACGAGCAGGGCGTAGGTAATATTGGGCGTTTGCAAAAAGCGATCAGTCTGGATGATTTAGGCGCGAAAATTGAGAAAACCTTACAACGTAAACCTTTGTTAATTAACGCGGGTGATCACAAAATAGAGCGTGTTGCATGGTGCAGTGGTGGCGCGCAAGGCTGGATAGACAAAGCGATTGAAGCGGGTGTGGATGCGTTTATCAGTGGTGAAATATCAGAGCATACGGTGCATTCTGCAAGAGAGTCTGGGGTGCATTATATCGCCGCAGGGCATCATGCGACGGAGCGTTATGGTGTGAAAGCTTTAGGCGAACATGTTGCTGATAAATTTGATATTGATTGCC
>CAZMWD010000178.1:2206-5096 GCA_964569685.1 uncultured Cocleimonas sp.
CTGTTTTTATGTTTTTACTTGACCTTCTTGCTGTCTTGAACGAAGATACTGCGGTTTTTTAACACATACATTAGATTATTCTAATTGCATGTAAATCTCAATCATTTATGTGGAGACATGAATCATGGCAGATTCTGGTTCAAATACAGTAGATACCAAACGTAGGCGTATGTTAATTGCAGCTACGTCTGTGGTAGGCGCAGCAGGCACTGCAGCGTTTGCAGCCCCGCTTCTTATTTCATGGATGCCGAGTGAACGCGCGAAAGCAGCAGGTGCACCGGTAGAAGTTAATATTAGTAAAATTGAGCCCGGGCAATTGTTGCGTGTTATCTGGCGCGGAAAACCTGTTTGGGTTGTTAATAGAACCAAGCAAATGTTGGCTGATCTACCTGCTAATGTTACTTTATTAGCAGATCCAGACTCTGCTGTAGAAGCTCAACAACCGGCTTATGCAAAGAATCCAACGCGTTCAATCAAAGAAGAAATGCTGGTGTTAATCGGTATTTGTACGCATTTGGGTTGTTCCCCAACCTATCGTCCTGAAGTGGCGGTAGCTGATATGGGTGCTAACTGGAAGGGTGGATTCTTTTGCCCTTGTCATGGTTCAAAATTTGACCTTGCAGGTCGTGTGTATAAAAATGTTCCCGCACCTACAAACTTAGTTGTGCCCCCTTATTTTTATAAGAGCGATAACGTGATTTTAGTTGGTGAAGACGGAGGTGCTGCATAATGGCTGATTATCCTAGAAAAACAGAAGCAACGGGTCTATTAGGCTGGGTTGATGAGCGTTTCCCCATTGTCGATACGTGGAAAGCGCATATGTCAGAATATTATGCGCCTAAAAACTTTAATTTTTGGTATTACTTTGGCGTTTTAGCCATGCTGGTATTGGTTATCCAGATTGTATCGGGTATCTTTTTAACCATGCACTATAAACCAGATGCGGGTATGGCGTTTACCTCGGTTGAATACATCATGCGTGATGTTCCCGGTGGTTGGTTTATTCGTTATATGCATTCCACAGGAGCATCGGCATTCTTTATTGTGGTTTACTTCCACATGTTCCGTGGCGTGATGTACGGTTCATACAAAGGCAATCGCGAGCTCGTTTGGTTAATAGGTATGGTGATTTACCTTATGCTCATGGCAGAAGCGTTTATGGGCTACATGCTTCCTTGGGGGCAGATGTCATTCTGGGGTGCGCAGGTCATTATTAACCTATTCCAAACCATTCCCGTGATTGGTGATGATTTATCCGTGTTTATTCGTGGTGATTTTGTTATATCCGATCCCACCTTAAATCGTTTGTTTGCCTTCCATGTGGCGGCTGTTCCATTGATTTTAGTGGCATTGGTATTCGTTCATATCGTGGCATTACATACAGTGGGCTCTAACAATCCAGACGGTGTTGAAATTAAAGCACTGAAGAATGAAAAAGGTATTCCACTGGATGGTATTCCATTTCACCCTTATTACACGGTGCATGATATTCCCGCCATTGTCGTTTTCTTGATGGCATTCTTTGCGGTTCTTTTCTTTATGCCAGAAATGGGCGGATTTTTCTTAGAGTACGCAAACTTCGAACCTGCTAACCCACTGAAGACACCTGAGCATATTGCGCCTGTTTGGTATTTCACACCCTTCTATACAATATTACGTGCGGTCACCCTGTCTCCATTTATGGGTACATTGGCAATGTTTGGTGCGATTATAATGTTGTTTTTATTGCCTTGGCTTGATCGTAACCCGATTAAATCATGGCGCTACCGTAATACCGCACATATGTTGAATCTTGCTATATTTGCCGCTGTATTTATCATTCTTGGTTATTTGGGTGTCAAGGCAGTAACCCCTGAATACAAAGAAATGGGAATACGCATGACCGAGATTTACTTCTTGTTTTTTGTGGTTATATTTATACACAGTAATTCAGAAAAAACCGGTCGTTATTTAATTTGGTTTGTGTTACTTACGGGTATTCTTATAGGAATAGATTTTTGGCGATTTAATCCAGATGATGCAGCCAGTGCTAAGCAAATTATGTGGCAATGGGTTTGGCCAATCGGCTATCTGGCATTGACCTTATTACTGCCTTTCTTTGTGCGAAGTTGTAACGCAGAGAAAACAGTTCCATCGAGGGTGACATCATGAGTAATAGTATTCGAAAATGGATCTTTGTTTTAATCGTGCCTATTTTAGTTGTTGGAATTATCGGTAGTGTGGGTGGTGGCGCAGGGCACGGTGTTGCTTTACAAAGTGCTAATGTTGATCTTAGCGATAAAGATAGTTTGCAACGTGGCGCTAAACTTTTTCAAAATTATTGTGCCGGCTGTCATTCATTAAACTTTAGTCGCTTTAATCGTGTCGCAAAAGACATTGGTTTAACCGAAGAAAATGGCTTTAGTGAAGATGATATTACTGCATTGACCCAGAAATTGATCTTTATTCGTGGCGAAGATGGTAAGAAAGTAAACGTAGGCTCGTTAATGAAAACTGCTTACACGTCTAAAGCTGCGGAAGAAGCATTTGGTACTAAAATTCCTGATCTTTCTTTGGTCGGTCGTTCACGTGGTTCAGACTGGATATACTCTTTCCTAAAAAGTTTTTATCTTGATGATTCGGGTCCAATGGGTGTTAACAACACCGTCTTTAAAGATGTGGGTATGCCGCATGTATTGGGTGATTTACAAGGTTGGCAAACAATAGTGCACCACGAAGATAAAGACGGTCATCATGTTCCTGCAACCCTTACATTAAATAAGCCGGGTCAATTATCAGCAGGTGAATACGATAGAGTGGTTCATGATTTAACTAATTTCCTTACTTATGTGAGTGAGCCAGCACAGTTATCACGTAAGATGTACGGCATTTTCACGCTGTTATTTTTACT
>CAZMWD010000179.1:0-2958 GCA_964569685.1 uncultured Cocleimonas sp.
TTTCTTTTTTAAGCAAATGTAAAGAGTGGTATTTATCGCGATACAATTACGTTAGTAGTAACAACGAAATAATAATATAATAAAAACATAAGCTTATAGTTTTATTTATAAGGTCAATAGATTTCCTCTGAGATAAGTGGTTGCTCATATTAATATTTGTTCAGGAAACGTTAAGGAACAAATCATTACACTTGTTTGCAAGATTGAATAATATAAAAATAAAATTTAAGCAGTCTAAAACAGAATATTTTTAAATCAATAACAACCCCTAAATCAAATAAAAATAAGGAAAATTCAAAATGAAATTTACAAAAACCCTCATTGCATCAGCTGTATTTTTAGTTACTTCTTCTGCATTTGCAGCAACCGATTCAACAGACATCCAAATTAACGTAACAAAAGACGCATTTGTTAACTTAGTGGGTTCTGCTGTAGGTAGTACAAACAGTTTTACAACAGATGATATTGATGCATCAACAGTTTCACTTGGTACACTAGGTCTTGAGTCTAACTCAGCAGGTGACTGTGATATGACGTTTGCTTCAGCCAATGCATTTAAATTAATCAATGCGGGTTCTGGTAACGATCTTGGTACTTACTCTATTAAATATGCAGGTGCTACACATACAGTAGGCGCAGCAAATACGCACACACAATCGTGTAATACAGTAGCAAGTGCGTTTGAATTAGAATCTCCAGCAATGCCAGCAACGGTTGATGCAGGTGTTTACTCTGATACGGTTACAGTAACGGTTGTTACACAGTAATAAGTTGTTCTATTAATAATTAACGCAGTCACAAATGTGACAATACAGAATTAATTGTTCGACTATCCCCACTTTCTAGTGGGGATTTTTTTTGCCCAAAAAAGATAGAGGCTTATTACATAAGACTTGTAAGATGAGTTGATCAACAATTGATCAAAAATAAAAGGTTACTTTTTACAGACCAACCCGCTAATTAGCCTGAGTTCGCTGACAAGAGGAGACCGCTGTAACGCCTTAAGCCATCATAATTACTCTCATGAATTGCCGTTTTGTTCGGCGATCCAATCTAATAACAAATAGAAGAGAATATGATGAAAAATAATACTAACGTAAAAAATAAGTGGGCTTACTTACCTCTTGTATTTAGCTCTACCGCAATTTTAGCGACACAGATCGCCACAGCCGGTCCTGGTCAACAGAATCCTAATCAACGCGCTAATCAAGAATACCAAGAAGCACGTCAGGTAGGATCAGCAAATTATAATTATGTAGGTGGTCGCACACAGGTTGGCGGACACATTACTGATGACGGAAATATAAGCGTAGATGCAAATCATATTTTTTCTGAAACAAACAACAGTGCAACAAGCGTCGGCTTATGGGCTGGTGTTGATCTTGATGATGGTGAAGTACAAGATGGCGGCGGACAATTAAATCATAACTGGGTATCACGTGATAAAGCCGGAAATGCTACACACGTGAATAAAGCATTCGTTGCCTATGATCGCAATCGAGGAGATCATGAAAAAGTAACCGTCGGTTACGGGCAAGAACGCGAAAATTTATTTTGGGAAGGTCACGTAAGTAAAGGACTTTCTGGTAAGAAGAAAACGTTAACACAGCATAACGGTCGTGACGTTTCTACTAAAGCCTACGACTGGGGTGTAGGTGGCAGCGTCGGTACATTTATTGAAAGTGCCAATATGCGTGTACGTGCGGGTGTTGATCATGAATGGGGTGATGATGTTGCTGCTGCTCATGGCGCTCAAGCAGCTGAAGATACTGCAACCAATACAACGCTTTCGGCAGGTATCGAAAAATTCTTCCAAGGTACAGGACATAGCGTCAGCTTAGATGTTGCTGCATCGAAGAAAGATGGCGGTACAAAGCTTGCTGGTTTTGATGACACCGATCTAACCGCAAGCTTAGGTTATCATTATGACTTTGGTGGCAATGTTTATCAGCCAGACAGAAAATACCGTCGTGTACGTGTAGAAGTTCCGGGTGCTAGTCGCCCTGCTCGTTATGCACGTCAGCCAATTAATAAGCGTGTTGCAACTTATAAAAACGTACCTGTTTATGGTATGAAAACAATCAAAAAGCCTTACAAGCAATTAGTTAAAAGCAGTATGGCATTAGAAGGACAAACCTTCTTTAAGTTAAATAGCGCAAAACTAATTCCATCGGCGCAAAATCGTTTGAAGCAAATTGCGAATGAAATTCGTAAACAAGGTTACCGTGGCGCGATTCGTATTACGGGTAATACTTGTGGCTTAGGAAATGCTGTTTATGATCAACGTTTATCAGAGCAACGTGCTAAAGCGGTGCGTAGTTTCTTGATCAAACAAGGCTTTAATGCAGATACATTAATTGCGCGCGGTTTGGGTAAAGGTCATCCTAAATACCCAAATACACCAGAGCAAGGTTTCAAAAACCGTCGTGTTGATATTGAATATGTAACAGAGCAAAAAACGTATAAAACGGCTTACCGTACAGAGCAACAAAAAGTTCAAACCGGTACACGTCGTGTTGCGACAGGCTTTAAGAATGTACCCGCAGGTTATAAAAATGTAATGATTGATAGTGGTGCAGCGGGTGCTCCACGTGTTATCTGGAAAACAGAGGCAATCAAAACTTCACCGACTTGGATCAAACGTGCTTTGCGTAACAATATTAAGCACAATCGCAATGTTAATACTTACTTCACAACAGCAGGTAGCCCAGTAGAGATTATTCCTCCTACTCCTGTAAATGTTGCACCCGTAGCAGGCGCAGATCATGCAAGTACTGCTTGTAATACCCCCGTCATTATTGATGTGCTGAGTAATGATACAGATGCGGATAATGATCCGTTAACTCTTCTTGCCTTCGAGCAACCCGCTAATGGAACAGTGGTACAAAATGATAATGGATTACTTGTGTATACACCAAATGAAGGATCGTGTGGTTTAGATGATACGTTTGCTTACAC
>CAZMWD010000179.1:3058-5082 GCA_964569685.1 uncultured Cocleimonas sp.
TGATGATGATTCAGGCAATGATGATGATTCAGGCAATGATGATGATTCAGGCAACGATGATGATTCAGGCAACGATGATGATTCAGGCAACGATGATGATTCAGGCAACGATGATCATGTAAACAGTGCGCCAGTCGCCTATGATGATTCGGCAACTACTGATATGAATCAGGCAGTGATTATCAAAGTATTAAGAAATGATAGTGATGCTGATAACGATATATTAAGCATTAAAAGCTTTACACAAGGTGCAAACGGTAAAGTATCTCAGGACATCTGGGGTAAATTAACTTACACGCCAAATGCCGGTTTCTATGGTCATGATAGCTTCACATATAAAATCTTAGACGGTAATGGTGGATTTGATACGGCAACCGTTTCGGTTAAAATTATTAAAGATCAGGTTGATGATACGCCAAAAAATGTAGCGCCTGTTGCAGTGAATGATCAGGCAAATACAGAGAGTGCTCAGGCAGTATCAATCGATGTATTAAAGAATGACAGTGATGCCGATGGCGATAACCTGAAAATAACTAGTTTTACGCAACCAGCGAATGGCTCAGTGATTATTGCAAATGGCAAAATGCTATATAAATCGGATGATAAGTTTAGCGGTACAGATACCTTTGAATATACTATATCAGATGGTAATGGTCATACAACAACGGCTACAGTGACTATTAATGTTGGCAATGGTTGTAATACGAATTGTCCTGATGATCCAACAGATCCAACAAACGGCACAAAGGCTACTATAGATAGTGCAACGACTAATGTAGGTGAATCAGTATCCATCATGGTACTAGCGAATGATGCAGGTACGGGCTTAAAAATTGGTGATATTGATTCACCGAGTAATGGTACGACAGTACGAGTAGGCAATAGCATTAAATATACGCCAAGTGCTGGTTTCACGGGAACAGATAGTTTTTGGTATCAGATTATTGATTCAAAGGGTTATAAAGACTCTGCAGAAGTAACGGTTGTTGTTAGTGGTAACGGTGATGGTGGAGATGATGGCGATGGACGTAACGATACCACACCAGAAGCGAATAATGATACCGCATCAACCACTGAGAACACAGCGGTCTCAATTGATGTATTAGCAAATGATAGTGCTGGTCTAACTATTAGCAGTGTGACAGCATCAGCAAACAGCCATACAGAAATTGTAAGCGGTCAACTATCTTACTTACCAAACGATGGCTTTAGTGGAACAGATACTATTACCTATACAGTAACAGATGCTAATGGCAAAACAGCACAAGCAACCGTTAGAATAACAGTAATAGCGGATACAACCCCGCCACCATCTACACCCAATAGAGCGCCAGATGCAGTTGAAGATGCGCCAACTACGGGTAAAGATACGGCAATTACAGTGGATGTATTAGCAAATGATACCGATCCAGATGGTGATGCTTTAACCATTACTAACGTAACTCAGCCACAAGCAGGTAGCGCAACAATTGTGAATAACAAGGTTGTGTATACACCCAATGGTACAGTCGGCAGTATGTCGATGACGTATACTATTTCAGATGGTCATGGGCATACCGATCAAACCGTGTTAACCATTGCTGTGACTGACCCAAGTGATGGTAATAATGCTTTTCCAGTGATTAGAGATGAAAATGTGACGGTAAGACAAGGCGAATCAATTTTGATAGATGTGCTTGCTAATGATACAGATGCAGATGGCGATACATTAGTTCTTGATGATGTTGATCAAGGTGGTAAAGGCATAACGGAGAAAGTAAATGGTCAAGTTCGTTATACCCCTATACTAGATGCGTTAGGCATAGATACATTCTTCTATGGTGTTCATGATGGACATGGACATAATGGATCAGGAAAAGTAACAGTGACCATTATTCGATAAACACTAATCAATACTTTTACTTAAAGCCGTGGTTTTCCACGGCTTTTTTTATGATTTTTTTAAGTGTTCAGAGGGTGCTATCTTGCTCGTTGTTCATGATGTGCTAAGCTCTCTTCTTTTTGTAGTATCAATCGTCCCATAA
>CAZMWD010000180.1:0-2530 GCA_964569685.1 uncultured Cocleimonas sp.
AGCTAATGGCTTTAACCCTTATTTAACCCGTACGAGTTGTCTATTTTCAAAAAGAAGCGTAATGTTTTTTTGCGTTTTCTTTTTACCGTTCTTATTCGAAAAATAAACATAATCCCAGCGATTTTTGTGGAAATCATCTTGTAATAATGGGTTTCCGAGTAAGGTAGCAACTTCACTTTTACTCATGCCTGGTCTTAATTGAGAGACCGCTTCTTGAGAAAGTGCATTACCTTGTTGTACTTCCATTTTATAAACAGAACAACTGCTTAGGGTGAGTACTAGCGTTAAACCAGTAATTAAAAGTAAGATGTGTTTGATTGTTTTTATCATCATAAATTGATTAACAGAGTTTTCTGATGTCCTTTAATTAGTAACTGGTCAATTATTCTACAATAACTGGGTGATATTACGCAGTTTTTTTCATTATAAATGAATGATAATTATTCATAATGAGTAAATTTCAGTTTTTATTGATTTTAAATAGGAAAAACCCTATTTAGGCTTTTGCTTTTACAGCGTTGGCGAGTATAATTCGCCGTTCAAATTTTTTAAATAAGTTTATTTATAGAGCACTTAAGAATATGCCAAACGTAAAAGTAAGAGATAACGAGCCTTTTGAAATTGCATTACGTCGTTTTAAAAGAACCTGTGAAAAAGCAGGTGTTGTAGCAGAAGTTCGCGCCCGTGAATACTACGAAAAGCCTACATCAGTGCGTAAAAGAGAAAAAGCAGCTGCTGTAAAACGTAATATTAAGAATTTAAAGCGCGAGATTAATCGTCGCGTAAGAATGTACTAGACGTTAGATTCTACAAGTGATCACGTACTGAAATAAGTAGTTATTAGCAATGTCAGATCTTAAAAAACAACTCAGCGAAGATATGAAGTCGGCAATGCGTGCTAAAGAAAAGCTACGCTTGCTCACTATTCGTACCATACTTGCGGGTATTAAACAGCAAGAAGTGGATACCCGCGAAGATGTGAGTGATACCGCCGTGTTGGCTATTTTGGATAAAATGGCGAAGCAACGCAGAGAATCTATCTCTCAGTTTGCTAAAGCCGGTCGAGACGACTTAGTCGAACAAGAAGAACAAGAATTAGTGATCATTCAGGAATATTTACCTGAGCCACTAAATGACGATGAAATACAATCGTTAATAAAAGAAGCCATCGACGCTTCTAGTGCATCTAGCATTAAAGATATGGGCAAAGTCATGGCTTATATCAAACCCAAAGCTCAAGGTCGGGCAGATATGGGAAAGATCAGTGGTTTAATTAAAAACGCACTGAATTAAAAAATGTTCTGAATTAAAAAGTACTGAATCAAAAAACACTGAGCAATTCAGCGTTTTATTAACATTTTTTAATTTTTCAGTTGTGACTTTCCTGTTATTCTCTTACTTGTGAACCTCTTTTTGTAAATCACTTTTTTATAAGTTAAGTTATTCAGGATGTCCCCTTTTATGTCAGAATTAAAAAATGATCGTTTTTTGCGGGCGTTACTCAAACAGCCTGTTGATACCACGCCGATTTGGATTATGCGTCAAGCAGGTCGTTATTTACCTGAATACCGTGCGATACGCGCGAAAGCGGGTAGTTTTATGGATTTGTGTGAGAATCCAGATTTAGCCTGTGAAGTGACGTTACAACCACTCGAACGTTTTGATTTAGATGCAGCTATTTTGTTTTCAGATATTTTGACCATTCCGGATGCAATGGGTTTAGGTTTATATTTTTCTGAAGGGGAAGGTCCAAAATTTAAACGTCCGCTAACCAATATGGCAGATATACAAAAGATCGGCGTGCCTGACCCAGAACAAGAATTGCGTTATGTGATGGATGCGGTGCGTACCATTCGTCGCGAATTAAATGGTCGCGTGCCATTAATAGGGTTTTCAGGTAGCCCATGGACGTTAGCCACCTATATGGTTGAAGGCGGTAGCAGTAAAGATTTTGGAAAAGTAAAAGGAATGCTTTATGAAAACCCCCAAGCCTTACATCTATTATTAGAAAAACTAGCGGATAGTGTGACTTCTTATCTTAATGCACAAATTGCTGCAGGCGCACAGGCGGTGATGATTTTTGATACATGGGGTGGCTCTTTGTCTCCTCAAGTTTATCAAGAATTTTCACTTAGTTATATGAGCCGTATTGTAGAAGGTTTACAGCGCGAAGCAGACGGTAGACGTGTCCCTGTTACTTTGTTTACAAAAGGTGGCGGACAATGGTTAGATATTATGGCTGAAACGGGTTGTGATGCCTTGGGCGTGGACTGGACCATGAATATTGGCGAAGCGCGCCAAAAAGTAGCTGACAAGGTGGCTTTGCAAGGCAATATGGACCCTTGTGTTTTATATGCATCGCCTGAAGTGATTCGTGAAGAAGCTAAAAAAGTCATAACAGACTTTGATAAAGGGGGCGAGAGCGGAAGTGGCGGTCATGTATTTAATTTAGGACACGGTATTCATCAACATATCAACCCGGATAATGTCAAAGTATTGGTGGATGCGGTACATGAGTTTGGTAAGAGGT
>CAZMWD010000180.1:2630-5074 GCA_964569685.1 uncultured Cocleimonas sp.
TATGCGCTTCCATGTACTCGAATACTTCTTGTTCAGTTGGAATTTGAGATTGAACTAATAACTCTCGGATTGTTTCTATGGTGTAGTCATTCGGTGGCATGCCGGTTTCTGCATCAAGCTCCACACTTATCATTCCTCTGGGTGGTTTTAAACGTTTTTGCTTAACCCCTTTTAAGGCAGTTTTCATATAATCAATCCAAATGGGTAAGGCTGCTTGTGCGGCTGTTTCTCTTTTACCCAATGGTTTTATTTGGTCAAAACCTACCCATACCACTGTTACTTTCCCTGTGCCATAGCCACAGAACCATGCATCTTTTTGATCATCAGTAGTGCCTGTTTTACCGGCAATATCGCTTCGACCTAAGACATTTGTTCTTGCCCCAGTACCTGTCTGTGCAACGCTTTGCAACATACTCGACATTTGGTAGTGGACATGAGGAGCCATGATGCGTTTAGCAGGATGGTTAACGGTATTACCTTCTTTGTCTTTATTTTTATTTTTGCTATCGAGTGTTAAATCACAGCTTAGGCAGGCTGTTTCTGGGTCTGCTTGAAAAATAATATTACCGTTTCTATCTTCTATTTTGCGAATAAAATGGCTGTTAATTTTATAGCCACCATTGGCAAAGCTTGAATACGCCGTTGCCATTTGCAAAGGAGTGGCTGATCCAGTGCCTAATGAAAGTGTTAAATCTTGGGGTAGCGCTATTTTTGTGAAACCGAACTGTTTAGCATATTCAGTCGCATGTCTTAATCCAATTTGTTGCAATAAACGAATCGAAGGTAAATTTTTAGATTTGGTTAGAGCGACGCGTAAACGTGTCGGACCATGGAAATCGTGTCCGTAGTTTTGGGGCTTCCAAGTACTGCCGGGGATTTCAATAGGGGCATCATCAATGGTAGTGGCAGGTGAATAGCCTTTTGCTAATGCGGCGGCATAGATGAAAGGTTTAAAGCTGGAACCGGGTTGGCGTTTAGCTTGAATGGCACGATTGAACTTACTGTATCTGAAATCAAACCCACCTGCAATTGCTTCTATTGCGCCGTTTACAGGATTCATGGAAACTAATGCACCGGTAACTTTGGGAAGTTGAGATAACTGCCATTTACCTTCTTTATCTTTTTCGAGGCGGACTATATCGCCTACGTTTAAAACCTCATCTACTTTTTTAGGTTTTTTCCCGCGGCGATTTTCGTTGATATAAGCGCGCGCCCATTTCATTTGTTTTAATTGTAATTGAACAGACTCTTTTTGGTTTAGTACTTGTAATGTGGCTTTTTTAGCGCTTGTATTGGTTACCAGTGCAGGATATAAATCGGCAAAAATTTTATAGGTTTTTAATTTCTTCTGTTGGTCTTGAACCGATGAAAACTCGCTTAATGTTATTTGGTCTTCTGCACCGCGATAACCGTGTCGTTTGGTGTATTTAATCAAATGTTTCCTAAGAATGGTGATTGCATTATGTTGTTCTTTGCTATCCAGCGTTGTATAAATTTTTAAACCGAGTTTATAAATATTGGCTTCACCAAACCGCTTGATCGCATCGGTGCGTGCCATTTCTGCCATATAAGGTGCGTATGTTTGAGTTTCTACATGATGCACCTTTGCACTCAGCTTTTCCGTTAGTGCTAATTGGTAGTCATTATTGCTAATAGTGTTGAGCTTTAACATGCGCTGTAAAATGTAATCTCTGCGTTGTTTGGCGCGTTTCGGATTAACAATAGGGTTGTATCGAGAAGGGGCTTTAGGTAGGCCTGCAATCATGGCGCTTTGTGCGAGTGTCAGTTCATCTACCTTTTTACCGTAATAGATTTCGGCAGCAGAGCCGACCCCGTAAGCGCGCTTTCCTAAGAAAATCTTATTGAGGTATAGTTCTAGAATTTCCTTTTTACTCAGCTCTTCTTCTATTTTCATTGCAAGTAATATTTCACGTAGTTTTCTATCTAGACTACGTTCATTAGTTAGATAAAAATTACGCGCGACTTGCATGGTAATGGTACTTGCGCCTTGCCTTACCTTGCCACTTTTTAACGCGGCAACAATGGCTCTGGCAATACCACGATAATCAACGCCTTTGTGTTGATAAAAACGCGCATCTTCAATCGCAATAAAGGCATTACGGAGGTGATCTGGTACTTGTTCGTACGTGATAGGGCGACGCCGAAACTGTCCAAATTCAGCGATGAGTTGATCATCTTTACTGTACACCCGTAAAGGAAGTTGTAATTGGGTATGTTTAAGTTCACTAACCGATGGGGTTTGCGGCGCATAATAAAAATAGATACCCGCAACCACAACGATACCTAATATGATGAGTGTCAGTAACGGCGTGATAATGTAGCGTAAAAATTTAGTGGTTATCGACATGGTTTTATTAAATAGATCTATTTATAGGTTAGGGGCTTACAAGTAATTAATATACCCATATGGCGTAGGATTTTTG
>CAZMWD010000181.1:0-1487 GCA_964569685.1 uncultured Cocleimonas sp.
GACTTTGAGTCGTTCGTAAAACAACCTATGGACTTTCAGTCCATAGTGGTTGAGTAGCCTTCTTGTTAGGTAGTGATTCAACGCTGGGGTGGTTGCTATTTGCATCGGGTAAATACAAAGCAGCTTTATTCCCACACCCTGAAAGTGCAGAAGAAATACTGATCAATGCCAGTATTGCAACCATAATGGTGAAAAGCCAATGAGCCCAGCAGGTATTTTTAAACATGGTTTAATCCACAACTCTATTCAAAAATAGAAGTATACACGCCAGATGAGACTTAAATCGAATAAATATCTTCATCCGAATCAGGAACGACCGCAAGTTTTGGGTCGGCGGTTTTTTCTAATATCAGGCTGAGAATCTCCCCTTTTTTGTGAATACTGTAGCGCAAACCATATTGGTAACAAATCTGCGCATTTTCATGCTCTTTAAGCTCTTCTAATAATTCTGCAAATTCCAGATAAACAGGGGCGGAGGGAGCAATATTCAAGCTCGCATTGTAGTAGGTTTTACTCTTTCCCCATAGTTGATATTGGCGATGTAAACGCGCTAATGTCAATAGAAGCATGGGGCTGTTTTCGTTATCAATTAGCCATTTCTCTCCCTGTTTAATGGCCACATTTAGTTTTTTATGTTCAATCAAACCATAGCGTTCAATGAGTTTTTCATCCCACTGTTTATTAATAGATGAAAGCAATATTTTATCACTCGTCACAGGCTCGCCTGCATCGCTAAGGGCTTGGCAATATAAGAGTATTGCTGCTGGTTTTGCTCGGATATCAGCGGGTAATTTCTTCCACAATAGATTCAGTTTACTGGTATCTTTTTTATGCGCAAGCGTTTGGAAAAAACCAGTAAGTGCCGTTATTTCGTATTTTTTCCTCTCTTTTTCTTGGATTAATTCTAGTTTATTTAGTTCGGGTAATAATTCAAAGAGTTTGCCCCAATCTTCTTGTTGATAATAAACCTTGGCTAATAATTTATTGGCGTAAGGATGTTTTGGGGCAACTTCACGAAGATGAATTAGCGTTGCGCGCGCTTGTTCTGTTTGCCCGCAGCTGTATTGCATTTCTGCTTGAGATACAGCAACTGCAATGTGTGCATCTTCACCTTGCTCGCTGGCTTTTTTAAGATAGGCATCACGTCTATCGTAAGCTTCTTGCATGTGGGCAGCACGTGCCGCCGCAAGGTAATTGATCAGCGGAGTTTCTGAATGTGAAATACTGTTTATCAATAGTTTTTCTGATTGATCCCAATGACCCTCGGTAAAATGCACTAATCCTTGTGTCATTTCTAGTTTGGCTTTATTAGAAAGTTTTGTAAGTCGACGATTCTTTAAACGGGCGCGTAAATTAAAGATTCCTTTTAAAAGTGCAAATAAAACGTATAAACCAATTAACCCCAGTATCGCTGAAAACAACAAGGTCGTGCTAGTTAGGCTGACGCTCATCGGGCTATCATTCCATAGGTATTTTATGGTGATGTC
>CAZMWD010000181.1:1587-5052 GCA_964569685.1 uncultured Cocleimonas sp.
ATTATCGCCTTGCAGTAACATCATGCGCAATGTCTCAAGGCGTAACGATAATAATTGATAGATTCTTTCTTTCGCTTCAATATCCATTTCGGTCAAAATGGGTTTATTGTATTTACGAATCACCACCGCATCATTGATACTTTTTTTAACGCGTGTGACTAATGATTCTTGGTTTGTTTTCTTCGCAGAACCGGTATTAGATTGCTTGTTTACATTTGCGTCATTTGTGTTTTTTGTGGGTAATAAATCAACCTCAGTGGCATCTGCTTCACTATTGATAGGTGCTGGTTTTAATTGAGTGAGCAAGGTATTAATTTGATTTGATAGAGCGCTCACATCGACTGCCGCAAATTGCTGAACTGCTGCAATATCTTGACTTATTTGCTTGCGTACCGGTAACAAAGCTAAAGAACCTCGTTCCACTAAGAGCGTATCTGCGAGTTTAAATGCGGCAATAGCACCTTGTTGATCTTGCTTTAAATCAAAACGTTGTACTGCTGTTTGTAATAGGAAGTGGACTTCGCCTAAAGACCAATCTTTAATGCTGGGCGTTTGAATTTTTACGATTGCTTGTTGCTGTTTTGTGAGCGCTTCTACTTGAGTGTAAACGGTTTCAGCAATATGTTGCGTGCTGTCTTGAATGGTGCGCAGTTCAGCCATGGCACTATCGAGGTGTTTTTTATTATCAATCAGGTTTTCATTAAGATTTTTTTCTAATGTAGCGACTCTGGCTTTATTAGAAAATTCGGGTAATTGCTGTTTGATTTGTTTAATTTCAACAACATTGGTTTTTGCTTTATCATGAATTCTCAGCCAGTTTTTGTAACCCGCTGCAATGCCGACAGCGGTAAAAAATAGCGCCATCCAAGCGATGAACTGCGTAAATCGCAATCGTCGATTGAGTTTTTTTACTATTTTTTGTTGCTCGTCATCCATTTTATTTGTCAACTATCGTTTGTTAGTTATTGCTTGTTAATTTCTTAAAAAGAGTTTCATCACTAGGATCATCTGCAATCAGTAAATCACCCTTAAAACCGCTGGGAATGTAGTGTCGCATACGTTGGCTTCCCAGTAGTAATGTCACATGATTTATCCAGTCTTCATCTTTTGTTAGATTGAATAGATTAGCAACACTTGAGCCACTCGTCAGCATAATTATATCAAGTTCTTTGCGTTGCCAGTGTTGTTTTAAAGTATCAACGTTTGTTTGAGGGCAGTGTTGCTGATAGGTGTTGATATAATCAACGTTTGCGCCCCGTTTAACCAAAGTATCATGTAATAATTCACGTCCAGATTCGCCCCGAATAATCGCTATTTTTTTAAGGGTAGATTGCTCTGTAGCTAATTGTTGAATTTCGGGTAACGCTAAAAAGCTCTCGCTATTAAAAAGTTTATCGGGAACGATATTGGGTGTTATGCCATGCTCTTGCAATATCAGGGCGGTTTTTTTACCGATAGCTGCAATACGGGTATTGCTTGTAAGTAATGTGGATGTATCAATCCATTGTAAACTTTTGCTGACTGAGTTTGGGCTAACAAAAATAATAAGATCGTAACAATCTAGCTGTGCTAATTGCTGTTTTGTTTTTGCAGGATCTTTTGGCTCGGTTATTTCTAGCAATGGAAATAGAAGGGTGTGGGCATTGGCTTCTAAAAGCTTTTTTTTCATACTCTCAGCTTGATGAGCGGGTCGAGTGATCACAATCCATTTGTTTGTTAATGATGAAATGGATGTCATACCTTAGATATCCTTGCTGAGCTTGAGTGGTTTATGATCAATACCTAATATTCTATACTTAGTGTTCTATACCTAATGCTCTATACCAAGCTGCTCTAAAATCGCACCGCCACCTTGGGCTAATAAATCATCGGCAACCGCTGTACCTAACGCCTCGGCTTCATCATAAGTGCCTTTACGCTCGGCGCGAAATATCTTCGAACCATCGGGGAAGCCAATCAAACCACGGATACGAAGTGTGCCATTATCCAATTCGGCATAGCCACCGATAGGCACTTGGCAACCGCCGTTTAAACGACTGTTTTGAGCGCGCTCTGCAGACACTCGAATGGCTGTTTCTGTGTGATTAAGGGGTGCTAATAGTTTATTGATATATTCATCATCGCTACGACACTCAATGCCAATCGCGCCTTGTCCAACAGCAGGCAGGCTTTCTTCAGATGACAGTGCGTGAGTAATGCGTTCATCAAACCCTAATCGTTTTAAGCCAGCAGAGGCAAGAATAATAGCATCGTAATCGCCGTTATCAAGCTTGGCAAGGCGGGTATTTACGTTACCCCGTAAATCAAGGATTTTTAAATCTGGGCGACGTTCACGAATTTGTGTTTGGCGGCGCAAACTACAGGTGCCGACGGTGGCATTTAAGGGCAAATCATCAAAGTGTTTATAGGTATTAGAAACAAATGCGTCGCTAGGATCTTCTCGTTCTAAAACAACGGATAAGTGCAAACCCTCTGGAAATGCCATCGGCACATCTTTCATCGAATGTACGGCAATATCTGCACTACCTTCCAACATGCCTGTTTCAAGTTCTTTTACAAACAGCCCTTTGCCGCCAATTTTTGCCAGTGGTGTATCTAAAATTTTATCGCCTTGAGTTACCATCGTGACCAGTTCAATTTCAAGGTCAGGATGAAACTGTTTTAATAGGCGGGTAACTTCTTCGGCTTGCCAAAGTGCTAGCGGGCTTTTTCGGGTGGCTATTCGTAAAATAGTAGTCATACGGTAGATTCTTTTAAATAGTATATTGAACTTGTTACCCCTATCGTTTTCTAATAATACGGGGTACATGCTATGATAGATGTACCCGACTGTACGTTAAATCCCACTTTGAGGCTATATGATCTATGAAATTATTGTTCGCTTGTCTAATTTTTTTATTTATTAATGTAACGTCTGTTTTTGCTTCGAATGAATCATTAGTGATCGAAGAAAGCGATTTTCAACAACTTTCCATCGAAATGAAAAAAAATAATCTAGGATTAGTGCTGATGCTCCATGCAGAGTATTGTCATTATTGTAAATTGATGGAGAGCGATATTTTGTCGCCAATGATTAAAAGTGGCGAGTATGTTAATAAGGTTTTAATTCGTAAACTGCAAGTGGATGAGGCGCGAGATATAAAAGACTTTACGGGTAAAGTCGTAGAGCCCTCTGATCTTGCTGCAAAATATAATTCTTTCGTGACACCCACACTGGTATTCTTAGACAGCGAAGGCAAAGAAAGAGGGAAGCAAATGGTGGGGATTAATACCATTGATTATTTTGGTGTTTATCTTGATGAAGAAATAGAAAAACTAGTCAAAGAGCTTTTTGTTGAAAAACAAACAAGCTTAAAGACGGTTCAATTGATGACAAAAGAATCAAAGGAATAGCGTTTACGAGATTTATAAAAATACTATCTGAAAAACAAAAAAACGGCTCAAATTAATTGAGCCGTTTTTATT
>CAZMWD010000182.1:0-5028 GCA_964569685.1 uncultured Cocleimonas sp.
ATTTTTGGGGAAATTCAGCACATACGTTATGTGATAATCTATGCAGAAAAACTATGCAACCTATAGAGCCACACTCCTCAATACCGTCTATAAAACCACAAGGCTCTTTACAGCCTTTACAAGAGCGCGCGATAGTGACTAAAATAGAAGGCGACTATGCTTGGGTTTCAGTTGTTGATAAGTCAAGTGGTTGTGAGACCTGTTCTTCTAAAGGGGCCTGTGGTAGTTTTAATCTTTTTAAACCGCTGGTAGATGAGAAACTTGCAAACAACAATAACAATTTAAAAATACGTAATACGCTCCATCTGGTAGTAGGTGAAGCGCTTGTGATAGAAATGTCGCCACAATCCTTATTAACAAGCACTTTTCTCCTCTATTTATTACCACTTTTCATGTTGTTTATAGGCGCAGTGATAGGTCGGCAAATAGGTGGAGAACTAACAAGTACAATACTAGGTATGTTAGGTTTAATAGTTGGTTTATTCCTTGTAAAAAGCATATTATCAAAAACATCATTTAAAGAACGACTGGAGCCGACGATGGTGAGTTCAGTTTAATTTATAATTAGTTAAGGGACTTAATCAAAGGGTCTCTTAATAAAAATACGAGATCCATACATGATTCAAATGAAAAAAATACTCTCTTTAGTTTTATTCACAAGTGCTTTATTTGCTACTCAAATAAGCACTCAAAGTTGGGCTGCCGAATTACCTGATTTTACTAAACTAGTTGAACAACACAGTGCTGCAGTGGTGAATATCAGTACCAAACAGAGCAGCAATCTACCTAAGGGATTATTTCCTGAAGGAGCACTAGAAGGTGAAACCGGCAATGAAATGTTGGATGAACTGATGCGAAGATTCTTAGAGCGCGGCGGTAAAGGCGGTGGCTTTCATGGACAAAATAAAGATACCAGTTCTTTAGGCTCTGGTTTTATTATTTCTCCTGATGGTTATGTGGTGACAAATCATCATGTGATTGATGGTGCTGATGAAATTATTGTTAAGCTAAGTGATCGCCGTGAATTAATCGCTAAAGTGATTGGTAGTGATAAGCGTAGTGATGTTGCTTTGCTAAAAATTGAAGCAGAAAATTTGCCAGTACTTGAAACGGGTAGCTCGGCAGACCTTAAAGTGGGTGAATGGGTGATCGCAATTGGTTCTCCATTTGGTTTTGATCATAGTGTGACAGCAGGTATTGTCAGCGCGAAAGGGCGCAGTTTACCGAGTGAGAACTATGTGCCTTTTATACAAACAGATGTTGCCATTAATCCGGGTAATTCAGGAGGTCCTTTATTTAATTTAAAAGGGCAAGTAGTGGGGATTAACTCACAAATATTTAGTCGTTCCGGTGGTTTCATGGGGGTTTCATTTGCGATTCCTGTGGATGTTGCCAAGCGTGTTGTAGAGCAGTTAAAAAACAAAGGCAAGGTATCTCGTGGTTGGTTGGGTGTTTATATTCAAGAAGTCACGCGTGAGCTTGCATTATCGTTTGGACTTGATAGCCCAACCGGTGCATTAGTGGTACAAGTAATGAAAGAAGGGCCTGCTATGGATATATTAAAGCAGGGCGATATTATTCTTGAATTTGATGGTAAACCTGTTGCAAATAGTTCTGCTTTACCTGTTATTGTCGGTGCTACAGCGGTCGATAAAATAGTGGATATAAAAGTACGTCGTGGTGGCAGTACTCAACTATTGAAAATCAAATTAAAAGAATTACCCAGCGAAGAAGTTATTAAAAAAGTAAAGAAAAAGCCGGAACCTAAAATTAAGAAGAATATAATTTTAGGAATGGAATTAGAAAAATTGGATGAGGTTACTAAAAAATCATTTGACGTTGAAGGGGGGCTGTTAGTTAAACGTATTAAAACAGAACCTGCGCGCAAAGCAGGTATTGAACGTGGTGATATATTATTGATGTTTAACGATACAAAAATAAATTCAATTGAACAATTTGAAACACTCTCTAAAACACTGATGGCGGGTAAATCTTACGCGGTATTAGTGTTACGTGATGGTGCAGCACGTTTTTTGGCGCTTAAAATCAAACAACAAGAAAAGGCAAACAAGAAAGAAAAAGAAAAGGCGCATTAGTTGCTATATAAAATTTAATGCAAAAAACCATTTTAGTGTATGATCGTCGAGGCTGCCATTTGTGTGAACAGATGGTGGCTTCTTTGTTTCAGTTTCAACAAGAACTGGAATATGAGATTGAACAGATAGATATTGATAATGACCCTGAACTGATCGAAAAGTACCATGTAGATGTACCGGTTGTACTATTCAATGACGAGGTCATTTTCTATCACTTCTTTGATGAAACCGCTTTAAAGGAAGCACTGATTAAGTCTATTAGAATTTAAGCTAAAACTAATTGACTTGATTAGAACTTTCGTAAACAAGCACTAAAGAAAACCAATTGATGACACAAGCAAACCAAAATATTCGTAATTTTTCAATCATTGCACATATCGATCATGGTAAATCCACTATATCTGATCGTTTTATTCAACACTGCGAAGGTTTAAGTGAAAGAGAGATGGATTCGCAAGTGCTCGATTCAATGGATATAGAACGCGAACGCGGTATTACCATTAAAGCACAAAGCGTCTCTTTAGATTTTCATTCTAAAGATGGTCAAACCTATCATCTTAATTTCATTGATACACCCGGTCATGTGGATTTTTCATACGAGGTTTCTCGTTCATTATCCGCCTGTGAAGGTGCGTTATTAGTTGTCGATGCATCCCAAGGGGTAGAAGCACAAAGCGTTGCCAACTGTTATACCGCGATTGATCTTGATTTAGAAGTTGTCCCCGTTCTTAATAAAATAGATTTACCTGCAGCTGATGTCGATCGGGTATCACAAGAAATTGAAGAAATTATTGGTATAGATGCCACCGATGCAGTGCATGTCAGTGGCAAAACCGGTGTGGGTATAGAAGATTTATTAGAACAATTAGTGGAACGCATTCCACCCCCGATAGGTGATCTCGATGCGCCATTAAAAGCCTTAATTATAGATTCGTGGTTTGATAATTATCTCGGTGTTGTTTCACTGGTGCGTGTCGTGGATGGACGTATTGGCAAAAAAACCAGAATTATGCCGATGTCGACAAAGATGGAATATCAAGTGGATCATGTCGGTATTTTTACGCCTAAACGGGTGGATAAAGATGAAATTGTTGCAGGCGAAGTAGGCTATGTGATCGCTGGAATTAAAGATATAGAAGCGGCTAAAGTCGGAGATACCTTTACCACGGCTAAAGGGTCTGCAGATAAGCCATTAAAAGGATTTAAAGAAATCCAACCGCGCGTTTTTTCGGGCATGTTTCCGGTGAGCTCAGATGATTATGAAAACTTACGTGATTCGCTGGATAAATTAAGCCTTAATGACGCATCGTTGCATTACGAGCCAGAAACATCACATGCGTTAGGCTTTGGCTTTCGTTGCGGTTTCCTTGGTATGTTACACATGGAAATTGTACAAGAGCGTTTGGAGCGTGAATATAACCTTGATCTTATTACCACGGCACCGTCGGTAATTTATGAGGTTGTTACTACTCAAAATGAAACCTTAAAAATCCATAATCCGTCTGAATTACCACTGATTAATCATATAGAAGAAATTCGCGAACCGATTATTAAAGGCACGATTATGATGCCACAAGAATATGTGGGTAACGTTATATCGTTATGTATGGAAAAACGGGGCGTGCAAAAAGATATGCAGTATTTGGGTAATCAAGTGACGCTTCAGTATGATCTGCCTTTAAGTGAAGTGGTTCTCGATTTTTTTGATCGTCTTAAATCAGTTAGCCGTGGATATGCATCGTTTGATTATGAAATGGATCGTTTCGAAGTCGCTCCAATGGTAAAAGTGGATATACTCATTAATGGCGAACCTGTTGATGCCTTATCTATTATTATTCATAAAGATTTTGCTCAATCACGCGGTCGATTATTAGTCGAGCGGATGAAAGAGGTGATTCAACGCCAAATGTTTGATGTGGCCATTCAAGCCGCCATTGGTGGCAATATTATTGCGCGTTCCAATGTAAAAGCACTCCGCAAGAATGTAACGGCTAAATGTTACGGGGGTGATGTCTCTCGTAAACGTAAGCTACTAGAGAAACAAAAAGCGGGTAAAAAGCGTATGAAGCAGGTGGGTAATGTCGAAATTCCCCAAGAGGCTTTCCTTGCGGTATTAAAAAGGGATGATAAATAATGCCATTTGATACTAATTGGGAATTTTGGATTGTTAGTGCTACGTTACTGTGTGGCGCAATTATACTTATCTACTGGGTATTAAATAAGTTTAAGAAAAGAGACCCCAATAAGCCCGTGCCGGCATTGCTCGATTTCTCAAAATCTTTTTTCCCGATACTGTTATTTGTCGTTGTGTTACGCTCTTTTATAGCAGAACCTTTTAGAATACCCTCTGGCTCAATGATTCCTACATTGAAAATTGGTGATTTTATTCTGGTTAAGAAATACGCTTATGGCGTGCGCTTACCCGTTATTCATACCAAAATACTCAATGTATCCAAGCCTGAATATGGTGATGTGGTGGTATTTCGTTATCCTCCAAACCCTAAAATTAATTACATTAAACGGTTAGTGGGTTTGCCGGGTGATAAAATAAAATGGACGGCAGATAAAAAGCTTTATATCAATGGAAAACAAGTAACGATGACTGTTATTGAACCCTATGTGTTAAAAAACACGTTGAATAACGTAAAAGAAGTCACGCAAATAGTTGAGACATTACCCGATAATGAATCACATAACGTTATTCACTTTCCGGGTCGATCACCTCTTGCAGGCGAATGGACAGTGCCTGAAAACCACTATTTTATGATGGGCGATAACCGTGACAACAGTAGTGATGGTCGTGTCTGGGATTTTGTTCCAGAAGAAAATTTAGTAGGAAAAGCATCGTTAGTCTGGATGCATTGGAATTGGCAAGAGGGAGGTGATGGTTTTCAGGCGAGTCGTATTGGTACTGCTGTAAATTAAAGCTATT